>JAKLHU010000391.1 GCA_022709995.1 Verrucomicrobiota bacterium
TGTGGTTGAACGGCAAGTACGTCGTCCAGCGCCTGGGCGTACCCGAGGAAATCTGGGACAAGCCCTTTGCCCTGGATGTCACCGACGCCGTGCAGTGGGGCGCCGAAAACATCCTGACCGTCCGCGTCTCCGACTTCGGCTATGCCGGCGGCCTCTGGAAGCCCCTCAAAATCACCTTGCTGAAGTAAAGTGATAGGCCGGTGGTTGACCGTTCCGGTTGCACCGGTTGCGGCCATCGGCGGAAGCGGAGGCAAATCATCGCCCTCCGGTTGGAACCATCGATGGATATTGATGGACACTATCCGTGTCCATCGGTGTTCATCGGTGGTTTTTTTCTGGCGGCGGCCGGCTGGCCGTCGTCGGGAAGGGGCTGGCCCTGCATCATGGCCGCGGTTTCCTGCACCAGTTGCGCGGCGCCCGCGGTGGTAAACAGCTCGGATGACATGGTCTGCGCGGCCGTCGTCCGGTTCGCCGCATGGAAGTATGTGATCGCCAGCAGGGTGAAAACATAGACGTCGAAACTGACGGCGGCGGGGAAGAAGCCCGTCGTCTGGCCGCGGCGATACAGCAGGCGCAGATGCGCGAAGCTGGGTTCCTTGCTGTCTTTCATGCTCAGCGGCGGGTGTTTCAGTTCCAGGTTGGCCCAGCCGATCATCCGATGCAAGGCCGGGTGGCGTCGGTGGACGTCGAGGTAGTGGCGCAGCAGCAGCGCCGTGAGCTGCGGCAGGTCGTCTTCGTCAAGTTTCAGCAGCCGTTCGTCTTCGGCGTTGGCCTGGGCAAAGACCGCCCACATGGCCGCCTCGAACAGCTTTTCTTTGTTGCCGAAATAGGCGTAGAGACGCTGCCGGTTGACCTTGGCCGTGCTGGCCAGGGCGTCGATGCGCGTGCCTTGGAAACCATGCCGGGCGAACAGCCGGATCGCGGCGGCGAGGATGGCTTGCCGTGTCTTGATCGCCCGTTCCTGCATGTGACTCAAACCTCCGCGTTCAGGGCTGCAGCCAGCGCGACCGGTTGGCGTTGACGAAGTTGTCGTCGGAAAGATGCGGGTACGACCGGTACACCCGGTCGATTTCCGCGCTCTGGCCCGGCGAAAGCACTTCGGCCGGATTGAGGCACCAGGCGCCTTCGAGGAGCCCTTGTCGGCGCAGCACTTCGTGGATGCCGGGAATGCAGCCGCGGAATTGGTTGGCGGCGTCGAAAAAGGCGGCGTTGCAGTCGGTCACCTGGGCGGCCAGCGTGAGCAGCGAGGTCGAAATCCGGTCCGCGGTCGCCGCCTGATGGAGGTTTTCCAGCAGGTGGACGGCCGCCTGCGTCCACACGCACCAGTGGCCGAGCAGGCCGCCTTTGATGCGGAGGGCTTTTTCGCCGGCCGCGGTCTGGACGCGGAATTCCGTCAGCAGGTCGACGACGATGTTGTCGTCGTTGCCGGTATAGAGGGTGATGTCCTGTTCGCGGCCGGCTTCGGCGACGGCCCGGATGACGTCGAAGGTCTGGTAGCGGTTGAAAGGGGCCATCTTGATGGCGATGACGTTGTCGATGGCGGCGAACTGGCGCCAGAAGGCATAGGGCAGGACGCGGCCGCCGACCGCGGGCTGCAGATAGAACCCGATGACCGGGATGGCCTTGGCGACTTGTTCGCAGTGGGCCAGCATGGCTTCGACCGGGTCGTTGCGGAAGGCGGAAAGGCTGAGCAGCCCGGCGTGATAGCCGTGCCGGAGCGCGAAGTCGGCCTCGCGCAGGGCCTGGTCGGTCCGGCCGCAGAGCCCGGCGATCTTGAGGAGGGGGCGGCGCACGCGCGCTGACCAGTCGTCAATCGCCGCCGATACGGTGCTCAACACCGGCTCGAACAAGCCGATTTTCGGATCCCGGATTTCAAATTGCGTCGAATGCACTCCGACGGCGATGCCGCCGGCGCCGGCATCGATGTAATAGCGCGCCAGAGCCGCCTGGCGGGCCGGGAGAAATTCGCGCTTCGCATTGAGGGCCAGCGGCATGGCCGGAATCACGGTCCCCTGGCGCAGCGTCTGCAGCAAGGCCGGAGCAAGGTCGGTGTAATGCATGGTCGTGTTTCCTCAATGGCTGAGATGATGCCGGTGGTGACCGGCGGCCGGGCGACGCGCCGGTCTTGTGTCGATATAGCCCGCCGGCTTCGGGATTCGGGCGCCGCCAGCGGCGACGTGGCGGTCGGTAAAAACCAACTGTCTGTTTTCTTTAATACCATAAAGGCGCCGCGGTGGCTTGTCAAGCGAGCGAGGCGTCAGGCCATCCTTGTCTGGTAATCGGTCACCCATTGAGAATTGAGCGATAGAGGAGTCAACGCTTGAGCGCCTCAATGCCTGAGGCGCCACCTTGGCACGCCAGGCCACTACCGCCGCCAGAAGCAATGGCTGACCGCTTACCGGGCGGGTGCATTTCTCGGACATGGTTGTTTTGCTGATGTGGGGATGATGGATTATATTGGAGTCATTGATCGTGGTCGGAAGCGGCCAAAGCAGTCTGCGTCGCCATCAGAGAAGCATCAGGAGTTTGAAGTTATGGCTGGAAACAAGATTATTTGCACCGTCAATCAAGTTGGTTATGCGGAGATCAGGAAAGCGATGTGCGCCGGGGCGCGGACCGAGGCCGAGGTCGCGAAGCTGGCCGGCACCTGCAACCAGTGCAAAGGCTGCAGGGAGAACCTGCCCTGGATTCTGGCCTCGGTCTGCGGCTGTAAGAAAGTCTCTCTGCAAACCGTGATCGACGCGGTGAAAAATGGCGCGGACACGGTGGAGAAGGTCGCCGAGAAGACTGGCGCGGGGACGGATTGCGGGCGCTGCAAGGCTTTAGTCGCCAACATCATCGCCTTGGGGCGCTGAAGCGTCTCCGGCAGGGCTCGGACGGGGCGGCGCGATAGATTTCCGGGCGACCAGGCCATCCCCAAGTCCGTGTTTGGACATGATTTGCGTGGCCACGTCGTCGACGATGGCGACGGCGGGCTCGGGCATGGGATAGTCTGGCGAACAGCGACGCGACAGCGGGAAAGGCCAGGTGGCGGATGCGACCGGGGATTTTCACA
>JAKLHU010000392.1 GCA_022709995.1 Verrucomicrobiota bacterium
AAAAATTAGGCACAGTCAAGGCCGAGAAATGTCCGGTAGGTGGCAAATGCCCTTATTTGGGGTTGTATCCGGCATGCAGGTCATCCACCAGGCCCCGCCGCCCGCGCTGGTTCCAAAACTCATGCAGGATCTCTTTGGTTGGCTTAAGCGTTCCCAGGATCATTTGCTCCTGCGTAGCTGCGTTTTTCACTATGAGTTTGAGTTCATTCATCCATTTGCCGATGGCAATGGCCGTATGGGGCGCCTCTGGCAGTCGTTGTTATTGCGCCTCCTCCGCCCTGTTTTTAGACATCTTCCGGTCAAGACGATGGTCTATGGACAACCAGGATCAATACTATGCGGCCATCAAGGGCAGCACCACCAAGGCGGATTGCGAACCGTTTGTCGATTTCATGCTCGGGGCCATTCTGCATTCGCTCAAGGCACAGAAGACGGCGGGTATAAACCACCGCGATGACATGAATGGCGCAGCAAATGGCGCAGCAAATGGCGCAGCAAATGGCGCAGCAAAGTCTGTGCTGGAGTATATCGTCCAGCATCCTGGCGTGCGGGCCAATCTGATTGCCGTCAATCTGCGATTGCCGATCCGCTCGGTTCAGCGCTACCTGCAGCGACTGCGGAACCAGGGACGCATTGAATTCCGCGGCGCTTGCAAAAACGGCGGCTATCACGTCACGTCATTGTGATGGCATAGCGTCACGTCTTGTCGTCGAGCGCCGTCGTCCCAAAAATGGTGGCACCGGCGCACCAAGTCTGCCGCACTCCAAGGCCACGCCACTGTTTGACGGCGAAGGACAGGGGGGGCGTTTATCCTGCTCTCCAGCCCGACGCGGTCACTACAGGGCGCGGTGGCAGTCCAGGCGCCGTTCTCATCACAGTTGCCGTATGGGCTGGCCGGTGGCAGGACAGTTGGGCAGCACTTTGCGCCAAAAGTCCCTCGCGATCAGGTGGGCGATACGGTTTTCATGGGCATGAAAAACGCCCTAACCTGTTGAGGGTTAGGGCGTTTTAGAATGGTACCGGGCATCGGATTTGAACCAATGACACGTGGATTATGATTCCACTGCTCTACCAGCTGAGCTAGCCCGGCATAAATCAACTGCCGAAAACATGACATACTATACCCGTTGGCCGCCGAAAAGCAAGCACCGGCGACGAAAAGTGGCGGTTCCGTTCGCCTGTTTTTTCAAATCTGGCCAGGACGGCAACTCGGCCTGGCCAGGCGGCCAAGGGCCGGGGTTAGGGTTAGTTGCCGCCACTGCCGTTGTTCTTGGCGGCGGGCGGGGTGCTGTTGGCCAGGCTTTGCAGAACCTTTGAACTGGCAATGCCGACTTCGCGCTTGGTGGCGACCTCTTCGCCGTTTTCCTTCAGAAACTGCTCGATTTCATTCTTGAACAATTCCATTACCTTGAACCGGCGCACCTTGAGGGTCGCGGTCAGAGTGCCGTCATCCAGGTTGAAGTCCGGCAGAATCAGGATGTCCTTCGGCTTCTGGAAGGCCGCCAGGTGGGCCGTTGCCTTCAAGACCTCGCTTTTGACGAGTTTTTTCAGATCGGCGCTCGTATTTTTCTGGCGGACGTCGTCATGGACGTTGACGCAGGCATAGACATTCTTGCATTTTTCGCCGATGACCATGACTTCGGAGATGGCCGGGGAGGTGCGGATGGCGTCTTCGACGTGCTCGGGATGGAGTTTTTCGCCGCCGACCAGCACGATCATGTTGCCCTTGCGGCCTTCGATGAACAGGAATCCGTCAGCATCGCAGTAGCCGACGTCGCCGGTGTTCAACCAGCCGTTTTCGAAGCTCTTGGCCGAGGCGTCGGTATGGCGCCAGTAGCCTTTCATGACGCAGTCGCCCTTGACCAGCAGCTGGCCGTGCAGGTGTTTGCCGAGATTGCCGTCGTCGTCCTTAAAGGTGTAGTCGCCGCCGTTTTCCGGCAGCAGCCACGGAAAGACCTTGCCGGTGCTGCCGAGGCGATGGCATTCGGGAAGATTGGCGCTGATGACCGGCGAGGTCTCGGTCAAGCCATAGCCGACCATGACCAGCACGCCCATGTATTTGAAGAAAATTTGCAATTCGAGGTCAAGGGGGGCCCCGCCGCAGACGATGCAGCGGATTTTGCCGCCGAAGGCCTGGCGGAATTTGCGGAAGACCAGCGGGTCGTAGAAAGTGTGGTGGGTCACCATCCGGAGAATGCCGCCATCGAGGCGGGGGCCAGCGGTGAAAATCCGGGAAGCGTTGTAGATGGCCTTGTCGATCAGGGCTTTGACTTTGGGCGGCTTTTCCTCGATCTGCTTGTCGATGCCGAGTTTCACCGTTTCCACGATGCGGGGCACCGCCAGCATGAGCGTCGGCTGGTACACGGACAGATTTTTTTTGAAATCGCGGATGTCCTTGGCGATGACGCAGGCCGCGCTGGCCATCATGGCGCAGAGGACTTCCCCGATGAGGGCGTAGCTGTGCCAGTACGGGAGCAGGGAGATGATCCGGTCGTGGTGGTCCATGCCGTAGACCTCCAGGTCCCAGTATGCGTTCACCCACAGGTTCTTGTGCGTCAGCATGACGCCTTTGGGCATGCCGGTGGAGCCGCTGGTGTAGATCAGGGCGGCAACGGCGTCATGGGCGACTTCCACGGCGGCCGGCGGCGCGGCCGCCAGCGCCGGGGGCGGCAGCTCGTCAAAGCGCACCACCGGCACGCCGCCGCCGTTGCGCAGCGCCAGCGCCGCGCAGCTGTCGTCCGCGAGAATGAGCGCCGGCCCGGCGTCGGCGAACACAAACTGCATTTCCAGGTTGCCCAACCCTTCGCACACCGGCACCGCAATAACGCCCAGATGCCAGCAGGCAAAGAACGCCCGGAGCTGGGGGACGCTCTTCGGCAGCACAAAGGCAACCCGGTCGCCCTTGCCCACCCCACGCTCCCGCAGGAAGGCCGCCAGGGCCAGCAGGATCACGATAAGCCAGTCGATGAAACCCATAATTTACCTCTTTTTTGCCAAATAAAAAAGCAAACAGGGACGAATCCCTGTTGCAAACGGTTCAGGTGAATGG
>JAKLHU010000393.1 GCA_022709995.1 Verrucomicrobiota bacterium
GGTGGGCGGCGGCGTATGGTGTTCAGGCTTTAGCCTGCTCCCCATTCCCCGGTTATCCGGCCATGTAACATAGGAGCTATTGATCACTGAGCAATAGCGGAGTCAACGCCTGGGCGCCTCAGGGCCTGAGGCGCCACCTTGGCGCGCCCGCCACACCGGCCGCCAGATGCAATGGCTGACCGATTACACACCCCGAAAAAAATCTCCGGCCCCGCTGGCATAATAGAAATCTTCCATTATAGTGTAAGCAGTTCATGGAGAGAAGTGACCTAATCACGGCGACGACGCCCGAGATGCTGAGCAGTCGATGGCCAACCAGGGATTATTGAAACGCCTGAACATGGCGCGCATCATGGACGCCGTCCGCCGGCAAGACAACTTGCATCGTGCGGCGGTGGCGGACATGCTTGGCCTGGACCGCAAAAGCGTGACCAACCTGGCGACCGAGCTTCTGCAGGAAGGCTGGCTGATGGAGACGGGCGTGCGCCATCCTCGGCGCGGCCGGCCGCAGATCGTCCTGGGCTTGAGCCGCGAACGGCATTATCACCTGGGGATCCACATCTCCGAAACCAAAGTCGTCGGCCTGCTGATCAATTTATATGGTGAAATCGTCTCGCGCCGGGAGACGTCCTATGCGTTTGCCAGCAGCCTGAACCAGATCGGGCAGGCGGTGGACGACGTTTTCCGGAGCCTGCAAGACATCGCCGGAACCCGCCTGCAGGCAACTGGCCTGACGGCGCCCGGCATCATCGACGACCAAACCGGCCGCATGATCAGGTCGGTCAACATCCCGGCTCTCGATGGCGTCTCCCTGCGCCAGCTGATTGGCCGCCACGACCGCGGCGGGGTTGTCCTGGAAGAGGCTTCGCGAGCCAAGGCCCTGGCGGAAAAATGGTTCGGCCAAGGCCGCCATCTCAACAGCTTTGCCTGCGTCGATCTCGGCATCGGCATCGGCGCCGGCATCGTCACGGACCGACGCCTGCACACCGGCACCAACCTGGGGGAAATCGGCCACAACATCATCAAGCCCGGCGGCAAAATCTGCCGCTGCGGCCACCGCGGCTGCCTGGAAGCCTATATCTCCGAACGCGTCATCTGCCAGGACATCGGCAAATGCCAGGGCGGCGAGGCCCAAACCCTGGCCGAAGTCGGACCGCTCTGCCCGGCCGCCGAAGACGTCCTGGCCCAAGCCGGCTTCGCGCTCGGACTCGGCCTGGCGCCACTCATCAACATCCTCTGCCCGCCCCTCATCGTCCTTTCCGGCAATCTCACCAACTTCGAATCCTTCGTCTTCCCGGAAATGGAACGCGGACTGGCCCAGGCCGCCCTGCCCTGGTCGCGACGGGCCGTCAGCGTCAAAGCCTCGACCTTCGCCCCCGACACCGCCGCCGCCCTCGGCGCCGCGGCCGCCGCCATGAACGACATCTTCGAAGTCACCACCAACACCTGAACCTATACCATAGTGTTTCACCCTTCCCGCCAACCAAACCGGCCGGCGGGAACCACACCCAGGCCGCACCAAGACGGGCGGCGGCAACACCAAGCACCAGCAGGAGACAAAAACATGACGAAACTCGCAATCGACGGCGGCCCCAAAACCGTAACCAACAAACTGGTCGGCTGGCCCAAATTCAACGACGAAGCCATCAACGCGGTGGTGGACGTCCTCAAATCCGGCAAAGTCAACTACTGGACCGGACCGAAAGGCATGGAGTTCGAAAAGAAATTCGCGGAATGGCAAGGCAGCAAATTCGCCATCAGCGTCAACTCCGGCACCTCCGCCCTGCACGTCGCCCTCGCCGCCCTCGGCGTCGGCCCCGGCGATGAAGTCATCGTCCCCAGCTACACGTTCATCGCCACCGGTTTCTCGGTCGTCCAGGCCGGCGCCGTTCCCCGCTTCGCCGACGTCAACATCGACGACCACAGCATCAGCGTCGAATCCGCCGAAAAGCTGGTCACCAAACGCACCAAGGCCATCATCCCGGTCCACCTCTACGGCAACGTCTGCGACATGGACAAGATCAACGCGTTCGCCAAGAAGCACAACCTGTTCGTCATTGAAGACAACGCCGAGGCTTTCGGCGGCGAGTTCAAGGGCCGCAAAACCGGCACCCTCGGCCACATCAACGCCTGCAGCTTCTGCCAGAACAAGACCTTCTCCACCGG
Organism: Verrucomicrobiota bacterium; assembly: GCA_022709995.1. Taxonomy (GTDB): domain Bacteria; phylum Verrucomicrobiota; class Lentisphaeria; order Oligosphaerales; family Oligosphaeraceae; genus JAAZKI01. The sequence goes on from JAKLHU010000393.1 coordinate 2,167, forward strand.
CGGCGAAGGCGGCATGGTGACGACGGACGACGAAGACCTGGCCTGGGCCGCCCGCAGCTTCCGCGACCACGGCTACGACGTCAAGGAACGCCTCAACCTGCTCGCCCTCGAACAGAAGCTGCCCTACATCCACAACCGCGTCGGCTGGAACTACCGCATGACCGAAATGCAGTCCGCCATCGGCATCGCGGAACTCAACCGCATGGAAAACTGGAACATGCCGGCCCGCCGCCGCAACGCCAAGATCGTCATGGACGCCCTTCGCGGTCTGCCCCAGATCAAGTACATGCCGATCGACACCCCGGAACGCCGCAACGGCTGGTTCGTCATGGCCTTCTCCCTCGACATGGACAAGATGACCTGCGACATCAGCCAGTTCATCAAGGCCGCCGGCGCCGAAGGCGCCCCCTGCTGGAAAGTCTTCTGGCCCCAATGCCATACCGAAGGCGCCTACACCAAGCAGAACGGCTTCGGCCGCACCGGCTTCCCCTTCAACTCCAAGGAATACACCACGCCGTCCAGCGTCGACTACAGCAAGGTCGAAGTGCCCAACGCCCGCTGGCACGAAAAGAGCACCTTCACCTGCTTCGCCTACCCGACCTTCACGGCGGAAGACATGGAGCAGATCGCGGCCGCCCTGGTGAAAGTCATCAAGGCCTACGCGAAATAAGACCCGCCGGCCGCTTCCGGCGGCCGGCTTCCGGGGCCTGCGGCAGGCGCCCGGATGCCGCCGGCCGGAACGGCGGCTTGGCCGGCGGCGCCCTTGCCGGCGCCGCCGTACCGGTGATTCCTGGGGGCAGAGCCCCCAAATCCCAGAGATCTTCATGCTCGTCCGGTCTTTCGCGTACTTGCGGCCTCATAAAGGCCCACCGCCTGGG
>JAKLHU010000394.1 GCA_022709995.1 Verrucomicrobiota bacterium
GTGTCACCTCTCCCGTGTCACCTCTCCCGTGTCACTTTGGTTTTCGCCATGGTCGGTTTACTCCAGGCACCGGGCGTGGATGGCCTGGATGCCCGCGACGTGCCGGCTCAAGGAGAAGCATTCCGCCCGCGCCCTGGCCGCCGCGGCGCATTGTCGGCGTCGTTCCGGGTCGAGCCAGGCGGCCAGGGCGTCGGCCAGGGCGGTGGGGTCGTCCATGGCGACCGTGATGGCAGGGCAGTCGGCAATGATTTCCGGCGCTCCGGCGGTTGGCGTGGCGACGACGGGCTTTCCCAGCGCCAGCGCTTCCACGATGGTGCGGCCGAAAGGCTCGTGGCGGGCGCCGGCGAACACGATGTCGGCGGCGGCGATCCAAGGCAGAGCCGGGCCTGGACCAGTGACGAAAGACAGCACGTCCGGGGTGAGCCCCAGAGCGGCGGCCTGCTGGCGAAGGCGATCCAGGAGGCGACTGCCGTCACTGTCGCGGACGCGGCCGCGAAGGATCGCGCGCAGGGGCATTTGTTGCTGCCGGGCCTGTGCCATCGTGCGTAGAAAGAGCTCGTGTCGCTTCCAGGGCACGAAGTCAGCCGGCAGGATGACGGATGTCATGCCTGGTCCGGCCGCATTCCCGGCCGCAGCGCCGGGGGCAAATGGCAGGGCGGCAGGTGCCGTCGCCATGATGTCCGGCAGGGGAAAACCATTGGGTACCACGTGGATTTGGCGCGGTGGCAGGCAGCGTTGCCAATGGCTGGCGACTGTCGAGGAGATGGCGGCGACGTGCGGGGTCAGGCTCCGCGCCAGCCAGGCCCGGGTGCCGAAGGGAAGGCGCAAGTCGCGGTCGTGGATGACAACCGGGAGGCGCCGCGAACCTCCTGGCATGGCCAGGCGGTAGAGCAGGGCCGCCCGGATGCCGTTGCAGTGGATGAGATCGGGCTGAAACTCGTGCATGGCCTGCAGCAGAAAGGGCGCCGCCGCGCGGCCGTCAACCCAGAATTGCCGGAGGCCGGACAGGGATTTGCGCCAATGGCGGGCCGTGATGACGGCCGTGTTGATTCCTGCCGCCTGGGCGCGTTCTCCAAGGCCATTCGGGCTGCGATCGGCAGTCAGCAGTATCGCCGCCTGGTTCTGCCCGTGCAGAGCCGTCAGCAGGCTCAGCAGGCTTTCCTGGGCGCCGCCGCAGAACGGCGCGCTATCCAGGAACAGGACGCGCGGCGGCCCGGGCGGTGTCGTCATGGCGTTGGGTGGTTGGGCTGGCATAAATGCATAGCGGAGTCTGGCGGAACGGATATTTGATTAGTATAGTATGTTTTTGCGGAAATGACATCCCGGCGGGCGCGGAAGCCCTCCATTGCGGGTTAGCGGTCAGCTATTGACAACTGAGCGATAGTGGAGTCAACGCTGAGGCGCCTCAGGGCCTGAGGCGCCACCTTGGCGCGCCAGGCCACTGCGGCCGCCAGATGCAAGGACTGACCGATTACCATTGCGGCCGATCCCGGCTCTCCGGGGTCGGAATACGGAACCGGCCCGCGGGGGTCTCGAAGGCAAGGCGTGGCGAGATGGCAAACCAGAAGTTCATTCTTCATTCCGAGTTTTCTCCCGCCGGCGATCAGCCGGAGGCGATTGCCGCCCTGACTGCCGGCCTGGCGTCGGGGCAGCGCCACCAGACGTTGCTGGGGGTGACCGGCTCCGGCAAGACGTTCACCATGGCCAACGTGATCGCGACCGTGCAGCGCCCGGCGCTGGTCGTGTCCCACAACAAGACCCTGGCCGCGCAGCTGTACAGCGAACTCAAGACCTTCTTCCCCGAAAATGCCGTCGAGTACTTTGTCAGCTACTATGACTACTATCAGCCGGAGGCGTACATACCGCAGACCGACACCTACATCGCCAAGGACGCCGCCATCAACGACGGCTTGGAGCGGCTGCGCCTCGCGGCCACCGGCGCTTTGCTGGAGCGCTCCGACGTCATTGTCGTCTGCAGCGTGTCGTGTCTGTACGGCCTGGGCGCGCCCGAGGATTTCGCCGCCATGAAGGCGAAGGTCGTCCTCAATGAGGATATGCGGCGCGATGATTTGCTGCGCCGGCTGGTGGAGATCCAGTACACGCGCAACGACTTCGCCCCCGAACGCGGCCAGTTCCGGGCGGCCGGCGACACGCTGGAGATCTACCCCTCGCACCGCGAGGATTTCATCCGGGTGCAGTTCTGGGGCGACACGATTGAACGGGTCACGCGTCATGACCCCGTCACTCGGGCCGTCAAGGAGGATGTCACCGAGGTCAATATTTTCCCGGCCAAGCATTTTGTGATGCCGCAGGAACGGATCAAGGCGGCGGAGGCGGGCATTTTAGTGGAGTTGGGCGAGCAGGTGGCGATGTTCGAGCGTTCGAACCGCCTGGTGGAGGCGCAGAGGATCCACCAGCGCACCACCTACGACTTGGAGATGCTCCGGGAGATCGGCTACTGCCAAGGCATTGAAAATTATTCCCGGCACCTGGCCGGCCGGCCAGCCGGCTCCCGGCCCTACACGCTGATCGACTATTTCTCCGATGATTTCATCACCATTATCGACGAGTCGCATGCGACGTTGCCGCAGATTCACGCCATGCACACGGCCGACCGCAGCCGGAAGCAGACCCTGGTTGACAACGGCTTCCGCTTGCCCTCGGCCTTGGACAACCGGCCGCTCACGTTTGCGGAGTTTGACGCTTTGCAGCATCAACTCGTCTTTGTGTCGGCGACGCCGAGCCCGTACGAGCTTGGGTTGTCGACGCCGGTGCTGCAGGTCGTGCGGCCGACCGGCCTGCTGGATCCGGTGGTGGAAGTCCGCCCCCTGGCCAACCAGGTCGACGATGTCATCCACGAGATTCGCGCCCGGGCGGCCCGGGGCGAACGCACGCTGGTGACGACGCTGACGAAGCGGATGGCCGAAGACTTGTCCGACTACTTGCGCAAGATCGAGGTTCGCAGCCGGTACCTGCATTCCGACTTGGACGCCATGGAGCGGGTGGACATTTTGCGCAGCTT
>JAKLHU010000395.1 GCA_022709995.1 Verrucomicrobiota bacterium
ATCATGTTAAGCACTGAGCAAATCATCAACACGGTCAGCATGGTCCAAAAGGAGAATTTGGATGTGCGGACGGTCACCATGGGCATCAATCTGATGGACTGCCGGCATCAGGACGTGGAAGTCATGTGCCGGCGGGTCGTCAACAAGATCGAGCTGCATGCCGGGCGCCTGGTCGACACCTGCGCGGCGGTCGAGGCCAAGTACGGGGTGCCGATTGTCAACAAGCGGCTGGCCGTCAGCCCCGCCGCCGATGTCGCGGCCGGCCATGGCCAGGACGGCTTTGTCGCCCTTGCCAAGGCGCTTGACCAGGCGGCCAAATCGGTGCGGGTGGACTTTGTCGGCGGCTTCAGCGCGCAGATGCAGAAGGGCGCCAGTGCCGCCGACCAGGTGCTCCTGGAGGCCCTGCCTGCCGCCATGCTGGCGACCGACAAGGTTTGCTCATCGATCAACGTCGCCAGCAGTCGGGCGGGCATCAACATGGAAGCGGTCGGGCGCCTGGGGCATGTGCTGCTGCAGATGGCCGAGGGCAGCCGGGCCCAAGATGGCTTTGCCTGCGCCAAGCTGGTGGTTTTTGCCAATCAGCCGGAGGACAATCCCTTCATGGCCGGCGCCTATCATGGCCATGGCGAGCCGGAAACGGTCATCAATGTCGGCGTCTCCGGACCCGGGGTCGTCCTCCGGGCCCTGGAACGGCGGATCGCGCGCGACGGCGCCGAAAACCTCGGCCTGGATGACTTGGCCGAGGTCATCAAACAGACCAGCTGCCGGGTGACGCGCTGCGGAGAACTGATTGGCCGGGAGGTGGCGGCGCAGTTGGGAACCCGCTTCGGCATCGTGGATCTGTCGCTGGCGCCGACGCCGAAAATCGGCGACAGCATTGGCGAGATTCTGCACTTGCTGGGGTTGGACGCCATCGGCGCTCCCGGCTCGACGGCCTGCGTGGCGCTGTTGAATGACGCGGTCAAAAAGGGCGGTGCGTTCGCGTCCCAGGCCGTTGGCGGCCTGAGTGGCGCCTTTATCCCGGTGTGCGAGGATTCCGCTTTGGCGGCGGCGGTCGAGCGCGGCGAGCTGACCTTGGAGAAGCTGGAAGCCATGACCTGCGTCTGTTCCGTCGGTCTGGACATGATTGCGATTCCGGGCGACACGCCGCCGGAGACGATTTCGGCGTTGATTGCCGATGAAATGGCCATTGGCATGATCAACAAGAAGACGACGGCGGTGCGCTTCATTCCGGTTCCGGGCAAAAAGGCCGGCGACCGGGTTGAGTTTGGCGGCCTGTTCGGCGGCGGCACGGTCATGGCGGTGCCCAACATGGGCAAGTCCGCCCGCTTCATCCGCTTTGGCGGCCACATCCCGGCGCCGATTCACAGCTTGAACAATTGAGTCGGGGGAGCTTTTGGCTCTTCGGGCCGCCCGGCGGCCAGCCGTCCCCGCCGGACGGCTTCTGGGCAGAGGGTCGGCCGTTTCCCGGCGCACCGTCCTGAACGACGCGCCGAGCGCGTGATCGGTCAGTCATTGATATAGTGAGCACTTGAGGAGTCAACGCTTGGGCGCCTCAGGGTCTGAGGCGCCACCTCGGCGCGCCAGGCCACTACCGCCGGCAGATGCAATGGCTGACCGGTTTACCCGAGCGCCGCGTTTCCGGGGCGAATATCGCGGCTTCGGGAAGCAAAAACGGGTTTGGTGTATATGTTATTACAAGAAAACCGGCCAGGCCAGGCTATCCGAAGAGCACTCACACGAAGCGACAGAACAAGACTATGAAATATGCTATTTTAGGTGATATACACGGCAATTTGGAAGCCTTGGAGGCGGTTCTCAGAAAAGCCGAGGAATGCGGCGTCGAGCGCTATGTCTGCATTGGCGACATTGTCGGCTACAATGCCAATCCGCATGAATGCCTTGAGGTCGTGCGCAATCTGCCGAATGACGGCATTGTGCGGGGCAATCATGACGAGTACGTGTCCAATTCCCAGGAGCTGATCGGGTTCAATCCGCAGGCCGCAAGCGCAGTGCACTGGACGCGCGACCAGCTGTCGGCGGAGGAGCACCGCTGGCTGTCGAACCTGCCGTTCAAGCTGTTCATCCGGCCGGATGTCGGGCCGCGCTTCCAGATCGTCCACGCCACGCTGGACAATCCGGAGAAATGGGGTTACATCTTCGACCGTTTTTCGGCGGAGGCCTGCATGCGCTACCAGGCCAGCGACGTCTGTTTTTTCGGGCACACGCACACGCCGATGTATTTTGTCCGCAATGAGGATATTTCCCAGGAGTACTACGAGGAGATCCAGCTCTTGCCGAACCACAAGTACCTGGTGAATGTGGGCAGCGTCGGGCAGCCGCGGGACGGGAATCCGCAGGCGGCGCTGGTCGTGTATGACACGTCGGCGAACCGGATTCGGCTGCATCGCATGGATTACGACATTGAGACATGCCAGCGGAAGATTCGCGAGGCGGGGCTGCCGGAGCGGCTGTCTGAGCGCCTGACCATCGGGCGATAAGGGGGAGGCGGCCAACGGTGCATGTGCTCATTGTCAAACCGAGCAGCTTCGGGGATGTGGTTCACACCTTTCCGGCGTTGGCGCTCTTGCAGCGGTCTGTTCCGGGGCCGTTGCGGCTCACCTGGGTGGTGAATGACAGCCTGGCGGCTCTGCCGGCTCTGTTTCCTGGCGTCAGCCGGGTGATCGCCTTCCCGCGCAGCCATCTGTTCCGGGGTCATGCCGGGCGCAACTTTCTGCGCGAGCTGCGGTCCGAAAAGGTCGACGTGGCGATAGACTTCCAAGGTTTGCTGCGCAGCGGTTTGATGGCTTGGCTGAGCCGGGCGCCGCGGCGTATCGGCTTCCGCCAGGCCCGGGAAGGGGCCGGTTTTTTTTACACGGAGGAGCATAGTCCGGAGGCTTGCTGGCGGCATGCCGTCGACAGGAACATCGCCTTGGTGCGGATGGCGTTTCCGCCCCCCGAGGGGGCGGTTGGCGCTGCGGTCGGGCATCCGCCCTTGGCGGTGGCGCCC
>JAKLHU010000396.1 GCA_022709995.1 Verrucomicrobiota bacterium
GTGCGCAGAATCGTGAACCTGAGAATCAAAGGTGCGGGCATGTTCTGGAAGCTGGAGAACGCGGAAGCGGCACTCCACCTGCGGTGTCAGCTTAAAACCAACAACTGGAGCGTGTTCTACGCCAATTTACTCGATGGCCTGGCTGCGTAAACGCTACCCACTTTTGGGAATTGCACCCGCCGCCCACCCAACGAGCCTGTAACCTGCAAATTGTCCCAGCGGAGCGCCGGGTTGTACACTGACCGCTTACCTCGCCATGATTCTCCACCACGCCGGGGTTCTGGATATTCACTCAAAGATACACTATATTATTACGTCGCTGTTCTGCCATTTTCCACCTCGTCACAGGTTTCCGGCCCATGACGTTCCCGCCGCGCCATCGCCGCCTGCTCCTACTGGCCGCAGCCCTGCTCCTCGTGCTGGGACTGCTGGTCCTGGCGCCGCCATTCCGGCCCTCGGACCGGTCGGCCCGCACCGCCGCGCCGCGCCCGTCGGCAGCGACAGCAGCGCCGACGACAGCAGTGGCGACGCATCCGACCGCCGCGCCACCCGCCGGGCTGCCGCCCCCGCCACTGCCGGCTTCGGGAACGACATCGACCGACGCCCGCACGGCCAACCCCGCCCGACAGCACTTCCGACTCATCAGCGCCACCCCCACCGAAACACGCTTCTCCTTCGAGCTTGGCGACTACCAGTCTACGACCGTCACCCGCCCCGACGGAAAGTTCGCCCGCATCACGGCCGGCGACGCCTGGATCACCCAACGCCCTGGAGAGCCGGCCCTGCCAGTCTTCCAAACCGACCTGCTCCTGCCCCACGGCCAGGCCGCGACCCTGGAAATCGCCAGTGCCGACGTTGAAAACATTCCCACTCTGCCCATAATTCCGTCCGCCGGCCCGGCCCGGCGCCAACAACCGCCGGCTGACAGCCCGCCCGACCCGGCCATCTACCAGGCCGACCAGCCCTACCCCAAAGCCGCCGCCGAACTCGGCCCCCGCTATCGACTCCGCCAGGCCACCGGCGCCGCCGTCCTCGTCGCGCCAGTCCAATATTACCCGCAACGCAATCTCCTCCGCGTCTTCCGCCGACTGGAACTGGTGCTGCGAACCGTCCAAGCCGACGCCGACGACTACCCCACCGCCGACCAGGAATGGAATTTCCAGATTCTGCAAACCGGCCGTTTTCTTAACGCCGACCTCCTGCGCAGCAACCCAAACCCCAACGACGGCATCGGCGCCATCCTCGTCATCCGACCAAATGCCTGGGCGGGCGCCGTCAGCGCCTTCACCGCCTGGAAGCAAAGCCTCGGCTTTGCCGTCGAAGACGTCGCCTACCCGGAAGACACCGGCGCCGGAGCACAAGCCCTGCTCGCCTATGTCGAGGAAGCCTACCTGCAGCGCGCCCTGACCCACGTCATCCTCTGCGGCGACCAGGACGACGTCCCGCCCTGGCGGCTCAGCGTCACCCCATCCGACCCCAAAAGCAGACCGCCGACCTCGGACACGCGGTATTCCCTCCTCGACGGCGACGACCTGGTCCCCGATGTGTTCCTGTCCAGAATCCCGGCCGCGACCTCGACTCAGCTGGAAAACATCCTGACCAAATTCATCGCCTACGAAGCCGACCCGCCGACCGATGACAGCTGGCGCCAGCGGGCCGTCTTCCTGGCCTCCAATAAAAATTCGGACGCATCGCAACTGGGCCAGGAACCGGACAACGTCCTGATGGGCCGAGTGCGTGACTCCTTGACCAGCCAGGAAGTCTATCCGGCAAACGGCTGCACGTTTCTCTATGATCCGACCGCCACCGCCGCCGGCCTCCGGGACGCCTTCAACCTCGGCGCCGCCGTCATGCTTTATCTCGGCCATGGCAGCAGCACTGCCTTCACGACCACCGGCTTCAGCGCGGCCCAGGCCGCCGCCTTGGCCAATGGCAACGAGCTTCCCTTCGTGCTGTCCCCGGTCTGCGACAACGGCAACTTCGCCTACCCCGAAAGCGACTGCCTGGCGGAAGGCTTCCTGCGCGCCAGCGACGGCAATGGCGCCCGCCACGGGGCCATCGCGGTCCTCGCCGCCACCAGCAACACCTACTGGGACCCGCCCATCGCCTCCATCCAGCAATTCCGCGACGACCTGATCGCCGCCTTCTCGCCAGGCCGCCTGACCCAGCTCGGCGCCTACGCCCAGTCCGCCGTCATGGCCGGCTTCGACTATGCCACGGCCACAACCGCCTGGCCCAGCAACGCCTATTCCTCCGTAAACAACACCGCCGCTTATTACTCCGAACAAATGCACCTGCTGGGCGATTGCACCATGGCCGCCCGTCTGCGGCCGCTGCGGGAAATCACCGCCACGGCCGCCCTCTCCGAGGAAAACACCGTCCTGACCGTCACCGCGACCTGGGCGGACGGCGCGCCCGTCCCCGGCGCCACCGTCACCCTGGCCGACCCGGACGGAAACCTCCGCCATGCCGCCACCACCGACGCCGACGGCACGGTCGCTTGGACTCGCGACCTCGACTGCCGCAGCCTGACCATAAAAATCCACGACGCCGGCGCCTGGACTTGCGCCAAAACCATTGACATCGAACCGCTGGACCTCGCCATCACCCTGGAAACCGTCTTCACCGGTTCTTACCTTGACCTCAATCTGCTCCCGGACACCTTTGCCGCAGGCACGCTGACGGAGATATCCGGCCTGCCGCCGGGAATGCTCCTCGACCAGGACGGGCATCTGCGTGGAATCCCCGCCATCCCCGGTGCCTACACCATCATGTTCCAAGCCAGAACCTTGGCCAATGTCCTCTACCAAGTCACGGCCACCATCAGCGTACTCTCCCCGCCCGACCAGAATGGCGACGGCGCGATTTCCAGCCCCGAACTGCTCGCCTGCCTGGAAGAATGCCGAGCCTTCGCCGCCACCACCGAGACCAGAAACACCATCATCGCCCAATGGGTCGACGGCGGCGAACAACCCTCCACCCGGCAAGGCGACGGGACGACGGCAAC
>JAKLHU010000397.1 GCA_022709995.1 Verrucomicrobiota bacterium
TCTCCCAGCAGCGTTTGGCGATAGTAGTCTTTCAAGTCGTCATAGGCCTGGCGCTGCTCGCCTTCCAATTCACACCAGATCACCTGCTCTGTCTTGGGCGGCAGTTCCGGCGCGACGTCGCGCTTGGTCCGACGCAGGATGAAAGGCCGCACGCCGTTCCGGAGGCGGGCCAGGGTCGCCGCATCGGCCGGGGCGGCCCCGGCCGCGCCGCCCGCAAGTTTGCCAAGCAGGCCGGGGTTGAGAAAGTCAAGCTGGCTGAAGAGTTCGCCGAGGTGGTTTTCGACGGGGGTGCCTGTCATGACGACGCGGTGCCGGGCCCGAAGGACGCGGGCGGCCCGGGCCGTGGCGCTGTCACGATTTTTGATGGCCTGTGATTCATCGAGAATGCAGGTTTCAAAATCGATTTCCGCCAATTTGGCGGCATCCTGGCGCAAGGTTCCATACGTCGTCAGGACGAGATCGCCGACGCGGCCGGCCAGCCTGGGGTCGCGGCGGCCGCCACCCCCGTACCAGAGCGTCTTGAACCAAGGCGTGAACTTGCGGATTTCCGACTGCCAGTTGAAGACAAGCGACTTCGGCATGACGATGAGCGCCGGCCGCTTTTCCGCTGCCGGCATGATGGTGGCCAGATAAGCGAGAATCTGGACGGTTTTCCCCAGGCCCATGTCATCGGCCAGGCAGGCCCCCAGGCCTAATTTGCGCATGGCGAGGAGCCAGCCCAGGCCGACTTCCTGGTACGGCCGCAGGCTCGCCTGAAAACCGGGCGGTGCCGGCGCCGGCGCCGGGCCGGAAAAAGACTCCAAGGCCGCGACCGTGGCCCGGAAGCGCGCATCGGTTTCGGCCGCCCGGTCGTGCAGAAAGGCCTCGATCAGGGCCGCCTGGTTCTGCCGGAAGCGGACCTTGTCGTCCATGGTTTCGCCGATTTCAACCAGGGCGGTGTAGTTTTCCAGCCATTCCCGGGGCAGCAGGCCGTAGGTGCCGTCGTCGAGGCGGACGGCCTGAGCGCCGCGACGGGCGGCGGCGAGCAGTTCCGGCAACGGCACGGTCTGGCCGTGGTAGTCGACGTTGGCCTGTAGGTCGAACCAGTCCAGACCGGAGGTGACGGTCGGCGGCTTGACCGTCGGCCGGCGGTATGTCTTGCCTTCGGCGTTGATGTTCCAGCCCTCCATCACCAGGGCGTTGACGGCGACTTCCAAACGGCTGGGAAAAAGTTTCCAGCCGACTTCCTCGGCGCCGGCGCGGGCATTCCAGCGGAACCCGAGCTGGCGCAGGCGTTCGCGCAGGGCTTCCTCCGCTTCCGGATCGCGGGCCAGGACGAGGTTTTGCCGGATGACGGGGAAGCGGTTGGCGGCATCGTGTTCAAGACAGACGGCTTCTTCGTATTCAAACGACAGTTCGGCATGCAACTGTTCATGGCCGTCATGCAGGAATTTGGCGGTTCGGACGTAGAGTCTGCCGACCGGCCGGCCCAGCTGCCGGCGCGAGCTGATGGCGGGCGGGAAGGCGTCGGTCGGCAGATCCGTGTCCAGGGCGAGCTGGCGGGCGAAAGTCTTGGCCGCCTGGGCCGGCAGCGTCTTCGTTGGTTCCTGCCGGAATCGGCGCGCCAGGGCAAAGGCATTCTGGAAATCGACGGGACGCCATTGTCCGCGGATAATGGCAAAGCCGGCGGCGAAGGCCGCCTGGGTTTCCCGGAAGGGAATGATGCCCTCGGCCGTCTGCCAGACGGCCGACGCCTCATAGGACTCCGATCCCGTTGGCGTGATGGTCACAAAAAAGACGGCCCGGAGCGCCAGCGGAAATGCCAGAGCATGGAACCGGGCCGGCTTTTCCCGGACAGACAGCCAGCGGGCCCGCCCGGTCGCGGCCAGCAGTTCGGCCAGGGCCGCCAGGCGTTCACCCGGGACTGGAAAGACGTGCGGCGGCAGGGCGTCGTGCTGCCGATCTGGCCGGGGAAGGGCGCGGCAATCGCGCAGACAGGCCAGAATGCCCTGGTCGGCTGCCGTCGGGACGCTGGAGTCGGCCTGCGGCAAAAACGGCCGGCAGGGCAGGGCGCCCGGGCTGGCCGCACCCGGCCGCCACCACGTCTCAAGAAAGAGAGTGTCGCCCTCCGCCGGCTGATTTTCCAGGCGGATGACATACAAAATCGGCGCCGCCGCCGGATCGACCATCGGCGCCGGCGCGACTGTTTTTGGAAGGCGGCGACACGGCTGCTCGTATTCAAGATACGACTCGGAGCGAGGCTGGGCGGAAACTTCCGACCGCTGGCGCCGCCGGGGCTGGCGGTCAAAGTCGTAGCGCTGTTCCGGAACCGCGGCCGGCGCCGTGGCCGCGGACGACGCGGCCACGTTTGCACCGGGTGTTTTCGACGGCAGCTGGAGCTTGCAGCCGCGTTTGGCGGCCGCGCCCAGTTCTTGGTTCTGTTCCGCCAGAAGCAGCGCCGCCCACAGATGGGCGCAAAGCGAACCATCCGCAAAGGCCGGGCAATCGCAAGCGGGAGTCACTTCGCGGCCGGCGACCTGCAGTTGCACGGCATAGACCTGGAGGCCGTCCGTGACTTCGCACGCCAGGCGTTCAAAGCCGGCGACAACGCATCGTGCCTGTCCGCGGGCGATCAAGCCCTGGCCACGGTTTTGGCTGTCCTCGTCGAAATATTTGGCAAACTTGGTCGTGATTGCGTTTGGCATGCCGTTCAGTTCCGCGGGTGAACCCTTGCCGCCCTGCGCCGAAACGGCAGCCGGCAGTTGAAGCCGTGATACTTCTCGGTGCAAACGGGTGGCTCAAGTCAGATAATCTAATCCGTCAAACGGACGGCGCCAGCCACCCCGGCGGCATGGGGTGGTAAGCGGTCAGCCATTGATAACTGAGCGATAGAGGAGTCAACGCTTGGGCGCCTCAGGGCCGGAGGCGCCACCTTGGCGCGCCAGGGCCAGTACGGCCGCCAGATGCACTGGCTGACCGATTACTCTGGCAGCCAGGAAACACGGCTTGGTGAATTGACTTTTGGCG
>JAKLHU010000398.1 GCA_022709995.1 Verrucomicrobiota bacterium
TGCCGCCAGCAGAATTTTGACGGTGCTGGCATTCCCGCGGGAAGCCGCCAGCTGCAGCGCCGTCTGCCCATGCGAATTGGGCTGGTCCGGCTTCTCCCCGGCCGCCAGAAGCCGCTGGACTTCGGCGTCATGGCCGAGGAACGCCTCAGCCATCAGGGCCGGATTCTGCTTGCGTATCTGCTCGGCAATATTCACTGGCTCCGCCCCCTGTGTGACAAATGTGATGAACGAAAACAACAGCAAACATGAACCAGCCAGTCCTAACTTCTTGAACATGGACTCCTCCTTAATAGATTATCTCCGGCAGGTTGTGGATCATCATCTTGAAAAGGGCATGGGGCCGGGAAGCCTGCCGATCGCCGTCCCCGGAACCTTCCGTCCAAGCTCGCAACCAGCAGGTCGAAAGGCTTCGAAGCGAACTGACGGCGGTTGATTGGTGATGGTCAAAAAGGCGCCCCCCTGGACTGTAAATGGTTTTGCCGATTCAATGCCAAGCCAGGCGGTTGATGTCGGCGTTCGAATAATTGGCGATGCGGCTGCCGTTCCTCCGGATGGATTGCCCCGGCCCGCCGCCGACCGCCTTCCAGGCGCTGGACTGCCAGGCTTCCCCTAAAATGGCATGGGCGGATTCCGATTGCCAGCGCGAATTGCGGTAGCTGGAACGCGCCCGCCGCAACGGCAGCAGCACCGCGTCCCAATCCTGCTCGCTCAGATTTACTTTGTCCCAGGCATCCAGCAAATCTCGATGCCCGGGAACAACCGCATAGCACCCGGGCGAATCGCCGTCCTCGTCCCTGACCATATACCCGGCCCGGGCGGCCGAGACCGCCCACACGTAGCCTTCGCGGTCAGACGGCGGAGTGAAAAAATTGTATATGCCGGGCTCATCCGTGAATTCCATCATCCGCGTCAGCGGATTGCGCAAGGGCGCCGCCGCCGCCGCCACCAACGTCCCGTCACCCGCGAAGAAATTGCTGGTGAGACGCTGGGGAAACGCAAAAACACGCGTTCTCGTCAAAGGCGCGCGAAAGTATTTTTGCGGCCGGGTGGAGTTGCTCCGACTGACACTGCCGTCATATCGACAATGTCGATCGCGCCAGGAATCGTACCACCGCCAAATTTGATATCCATAGTTCCACTCCGCCAGGGGCCGGCCGCTGGCCGAGTCGTAGTCTCGGGAAAAACCCAGCTGCATAGTGTTGCCAAGAACCCCGGAATCTTCCTTCTTGTACCAGACGTCGGTGCCGGAACCGAATTCCGTCAGGGCGCTATTCGAAATCGCATAGCTCAAAAAGTCGTCTTCATCCCGTTGCGGAAGCTTGTCAAAATAGGAGACGGGGTCTTTCCGAAGGAATAAGGTCAAGGTCCCCGGATCCAGGTTTTGCGCACAAGTGCTGGCAAAGATGGCATCAAGCGCATCCGGCAGGGTGTCGATGATTTCCTGCTCCTTGGCATTCAATTCACGAATGGCGGCCAGCAGGGGCTCGATGCGTTGGACCAAATCGGCCTCGGCTTTCCTCTCGACATCCCGGACACGGACAATCCGGTTGTAGATGCTTTCCGTGCCCCCTTGGTTGCTGATGGCCGGAAACCACTCCCCGTCAAAACGGATTTTCTGGTTGCCCCAGTTGCCGTCGGAATGCGCATTGGTCCCGGCATACCAGCGATTCGTATACACGCAGTTGTGGCTCGCCGCTCTGACCACGCTGTTGCGGTTCGACAGCCAGGCGTTGTAAGTCCGATTGACCCATTCGTCAAGGATGCATTCCCTTTTCATTTTGCAGACTTGCACATAGTCCCAGGCCATGGCCCGGTTGAGGGCGGCAATGCGACTGATCGCATCGGCCTGGACAACGGCCGTGGAATAGGCCGCGGCATCGGCGGCATTCTGCAAAACAATGCGCAGGCGAAGATGCTCGCCAACCGCATACACGGAGCAACCGATGACAAAAAGAGTCAAATACACCACAACCGTCAACGCCAGCACAACGCCGTCATCGTCACGCCATAGACGCAAAATGAAATGGCTAAGCTCTTTGATCATTCTTCAGTGGTGTCTCCCGATCCCTCGCAACGGATTCCCACGGTCTCAAGGTGATCGCCGTCATCGTGACCCCGATGGCGCCGTGGACGAAGGTTAGGGGGCCCGCGGCGGAGCCCTCAAGGCCATCGCCGTGATGGTGACATACGGCTTGGGCAGCCAGACGGTCTCCGTCAGCCGCACGTGCGGATACTCCAGAAGGTCATCCTGATAGCGAACCCCGCGGGCATCGCGGTCGGCGTCCCAGGGATTGTCCGAGTCCCAGGGATTCATGGACCAGCCCAGCATGGGCCCGACCAACGGCGTAATCAAGGCAAAATCAAACGCAACCGTCGCTCCCACGTGCCAGTCCCCTGTCCATGGCGTCACTACGGTTTTGTCAACCACCCCGCCAGAGCCAGGAATGGCAAGGACAGACACCCCGCTTCCAGGCATAGTCAAATCGCCCTGACCAGCCCTCCTGCCGATGGAAATCCACTTGCAGACCTCAATGGCGGCCTGCTGGCCGGCAGCGAGGTATTCGCCCTCCTGGACGACCAGCATGCTGCGCGCCGCGCAATAGGCGGCATAGTGCACGACCTGCCGGGCTATCCACAGGTGGGAAAACTGGACCACCGCCAAGACCAACGTCAGCACCAGCGGAAAGGCCAGCAGGAATTCCAGCATGACCACGCCGTCGTCGTTATGGAGCAGTTGCCGCAAAGGGCTTCGCATGGCTATCCTTGGTTAGTACCACAAGCCGTCATTCCCGCCAACGCCCTTCGCCACCGCCGTCAGTTGAGCAGCACCAGCAGGACGCCGGCCCCGATGGCAATACTGAATGGAACACGCACACGGTCGCTTTCCCGGTCTGGCAAGGCCGCGGCTGCGGCCTTGCGGTCGTAGCGCCAGTCAAACAACATGCGCAACCAATGCTTCGTCCGGCTGGCATCAAGCCGGCCAAGCACAATCATGATGATCCCCA
>JAKLHU010000399.1 GCA_022709995.1 Verrucomicrobiota bacterium
CGGTCAGCCATTGCATCTGGTGGCCCAAGTAGGCGCCTCAGGCCCTGAGGCGCTCAAGCGTTGACTCCTCTATCGTTCAGTTATCAATGGCTGACTGCTTACAAAAAAGTCATGGTCGAGGGCAGTCGGATCATTTTCGGCCATGATGTCAGGCGTGGTTGGCGGTTGTTGGCGGGGTGGTGGTGGTTGGGAAGAGGTCGGCCGCGGCGTTGAGTGTCATGAGGCATTGGTCATTGGGGGAAGCGGCGAGGAAAAGGCGCAGTTCGGTTTGGGCCGGCTGGCCGGGTGGGAGTGGCAAGGTGCGGGAGTGGTTGCCGAAGGCGGTTGAGAGGGAGGCCATGTCGCCAGCCAGGGTGCCGGTGGCGGTCGCCGAGCCGGCCGAGCCGGTGATGGTGATCGTGATGGTCAGTTGCTCCGGCTGGGCATTGGTGGCGAGGGTGAAGGCAAGGGGGTGGTTGGCGGGGTTGAGGAAGGCGGCCAGGTCGGCGGCCGCCGTTGTCTGGGCCGGGGTATTCCGCGGGGGGGTGGCGAGATCCAGTCGAGTCAGTTGTCCGAGGACTCCGCCGGCGGTCAGTTCGCGGAGAGCCAGGACTGGCGGCAGGCAGCGCCAGGCGCCGAGGATGACCGGCGTCAGGCGGCGGCGGCGGGCGGCGGCGGCGGCGGCCAGTCGGGCCAAGTCGTGGCCATCGACGTCATGCAGGCTTGCGAGGGCGAAATGGCGTTTGCGGCGCAGCAGTTCCCGGACCCAGGCAGTGGTTTGGTCAAGGGGGGCGGCGAGGATGGTGCGGGCGTCCGGGGCTTGGTCGAGGGCGGCGACGGGGTCGGATTCCGGCCGGACCCAGAGCACCGGCTGTGCTGATTCCGGCAGGGGCCACTCCGGCCAGCCCTTGCGGGTGACGAGGATGAGCTTGGTGGTGCTGGTCGTGTCAGGCATGGGTGTGGAAAGGGAGTTTCCAGGTCGCCGCGGGGCGGCAGAAGTCTTGCACAAGGCAACAGCCCCTCGGCACACGGGTTGCCAAGGGGCTGTCTTAGGTTGGCTGCCCGACCTGGATTTGAACCAAGACAAACTGATCCAGAATCAGTTGTGCTACCATTACACCATCGGGCAAGGATCTATGGAATTATTTGGAACAGGGATATACTTTATCGCCGGAATGGCAATTGTCAACTCGGCGAGTCGGGAAAAATCGGCGGCGCAACGGCGGGAAAGGCGGCCTATCCGCGGCTGGAGTTTGGCAAATTCCGCGGAAATTCGGTTCGGCGCTCCCAAGTAGGCGCCCCGGGCCCTGGGGCGCCCAAGCGTCTTTTCGCCCAACGCCCGGCTCGGCGAATCGGCCATTTCTGCATCTTGGAAAATTACCATTCCTGGTTAAGTACGGCGAGCCAGACCAAACCCGGTCACTGCACTTCGGACTTTTGCCAAACTCAAGGCGGGCTTCGAGCCCGTCTGGAGTATGGCGGAATGGGGCGTCCTTGGGCGGGACCGGTCTCCGAGAGTTGTTGCGGCTGTCACGTTGGCATGGCGCCGGGCCGGATCGGCGGCTTGCCGGGCGGCGGGTCAGATTTTTCCGGCTGGGGCGGGAGCGGGCTCGGCGTGGAGGCGCCATTGGCCGCGCTGGCGGGTCACCGTGAAGTGTTGAATGAAGCGCTGCTCCTCGGCGAAGTCGATTTGTTTCCGTGCGACCATCATGGCCAACAAGTTTTTCAGGCGGCGAGGTCTTCCGGGCGCCATGCGCGTCATTTCGGCGACGGTGTCTTTCCGGCGGTCGAGTTTGTCTTCGAGGACGGCATTCCAGGCCAGCGCGGCCAGTTGCAGAAATTGCTGCAGTTCCGGCTTGGTAACGGCGGGGCCGGCAAACTCCAGCAGGGGCAGGGCATATTCGCGAAAGGCCCTGGAGAGTTCCTGCCTGGGGGATGCTCCTCGGTTCTGGTCGGTTTTCATGGTGCTCCTTGGTTCAGGTGTACGGTCTGAGCGGGCGCAAAAAAGAAACCATTTCAGGTGGATTGCGGCTGGAATCAGGGGGTGGGCGTCGCCGCCGGCGGTGTCGGCCCGTCGCCGGGCTGATGGCGGCGGTCGCCGGAAGCGGTTTGGAGGCGGATTTGGAGGAGGGCCAGTTCGGCCGGGGTGACGCCGTCGATGCGGGAGGCCTGGCCGAGGGTTCCGGGCTGGCGTTGGCTAAGTTTGGCGACGGCTTCCGCGCTCAGGCCGGGCAGTTTGAAGTCGAAGCCGGGCGGGATCGGGCAGGCGTCCAGTCGGCGCATGGCCTGGGCCTGTCGTTCCTGGTGTTCGATGTAGCCGGCGTAGCGGGCGGTGATGACGACTTGTTCCATGACCCGGGGCGGGAAGGCGGGCAGGTTGGTCTGGCGTGCGTAGTCGAAGTCCGGCTGATGCAGCAGTTCCCAGACGGAATGGTTGTCCAGGCGGATGGATTGCAGTTGCCGGATGGCGTCGTCGATGTCGCGTTCGAGCTGGTCCAGGCGGCTGACTTCCGAGCCGTTGACGAGCCCGATGGCATGGCCGAGGCGGGTGAGGCGGCGGTCGGCGTTGTCCTGGCGCAGGGAGAGTCGGTATTCGGCGCGGCTGGTGAAGAGCCGGTAGGGTTCGACGATGTCCTTGGTGACCAGGTCGTCGATCATGACGCCGACATAGGCCTGGTCGCGGCCGATGGTCACGGGCGGGGTGAGGCCGGAGGCCTGGCGGGCGGCGTTGACGCCGGCGACCAGGCCCTGGGCGGCGGCTTCCTCGTAGCCGCTGGTGCCGTTGATCTGGCCGGCCAGGAAGAGATTTGGCCAGCGGCGGACGGCCAGGCTGGCGTCGATCTGGTGCGGGAAGACGAAGTCGTATTCGATGGCATAGGCATAGCGGCTGATGTGGGCGGCGGCCAGCCCGGGCAGGGAGCGGATGAGCTGCCATTGGACAGCGGGCGGCAGGCTGGTGGAAATGCCGTTCAGGTAGTATTCGTCGGTGGTGTCGCCTTCCGGTTCCAGGTAGACATGGTGCT
>JAKLHU010000004.1 GCA_022709995.1 Verrucomicrobiota bacterium
TATATTAACGGCCAAAAACAAAGCTCGTTCCAGCGCGTCGCGCCCCTGCCCAAGCCAAAACGCGGCCTGACCATCGGCAATTACGCCTCCAACGAAGGACAATGGTACCACGGCCTGGTCGATGACGTCAAGCTCTTCACCACCGCCCTCACCCCGGAACAAATCATGACCGAATACACGACCACGTCCGCGCCCGTGCCGGAACCCGCCGCCGCCAACGCCGCGACCGCCGCCGCCGCGGACATGCCGGCCACGCCCCTGCCGCCGCTCCGGAAAACCCGCGTCGCTTTGTTTGCGCCGCCCGCCCTCTACGGCGCCCCGCTCCGCCCCCTCGAATGGTTCGAGCGGGAACTGTCCGCCTGGGGCCTCGCCGTCACCCGCCTGACCGCCGCCGAGCTGGAAAAAACCACGGTCCTCAACCGCGACCGCTTCGACACGTTGATTCTGCCGGTCAGCACCATGCCCTTTGAAGCCGAATACAGCATCCACCATTTTCTCGCCGCCGGCGGCTGCCTGTTCACCCCCACCAACCTCCCCGCCACCAACCTCCTCGACGAACACGGCAATCCGCAACTCGACGCGGACGGCAAGCTGCTGGCCAAAAGCCACAACCGGGGCTGGTACGCGCCCTTCTTGATTCGCCGCCTGCCGTTCGCCTGGGCCAAACGCAAAGCCATCTCGCCGCTGGCCGTGCATCCCGGCGCCGCCCGCCTCGTCGGCAACCGCCTGCCGCCCGTCTTCGGCCCGGACCCGCAACTCAGCTTCGCCATGATCGACCGCTGGAACCTGCAAAACGCCGTCTCCGGCCGCGAGGGCGACACCGATGTCCAAGGCGGCCTCAACTACCCCCTGGCCGCCGATGTCATGCTCCCGCTCTACCAGGAACGCAATGGCGAACCCGGCGACTTCCACGTCTATCGCTACTTCAACCGACTCTTCTTCAACGCCACCCTCGTCGAATTCGGCGCCATCGGCGCCCGACTCCTCCAATCCGAATCAGGCAACGATGTCCTGCGCGCCCTCTTCCACCTGGCCGAAAATCCCCTCCCCGGCGAAGCCGACCACGACTTCTACCGCCAAATCATCGCCCTGAACGAAGATTGCGCCAACGCCGGACGCCTCTGGGCGCAAGTCACGGCCACCGCCCGCGACGCCGCTTTCCTGGCCCAGCTGCAGCAACAGGACTTCGAACCGTTCAATGCCATCACCGCCACCGCCTGGACGAGGTACGACCAGCTCCTCCGCGACAAACGCGGCTTCGACGACACCATCGCCGCCCAAAAAACCCACGCGGACTGCCAGGCCAAGCTTGCCGAACTGAAGACGGAATGCGCCGCCGTCCTCGCCCAATTCAAGCAGGACCTGGCTCTGGCCCGCCAGGCGCTCAGCGCGGCCCGAGCGCCGGCGCCGGTCAAAATCAGCAATCCGTTGAAAACCCTCCGGGTCGAGGCCTTCCTCGTCCTCCCGACCAACCTCGCCCTGTTCCGGGACCGGCTCTTCGACACCCTGCGCGACATCGGCGTCAACACCTTCAGCGGCCAAATGCACCCCTGGTATGCCCGCGACCGGCAGACCAGAACCGCCATGGGCGACATCTGGCGCGACCTGAATTTCATCTACGCCGCCCAAGGCGCCCTCATTCCCAATTCCGGCGATTTCCGCCCCAGCGACGGAACCGTCGTCGACGGCCCCGACTTCGTCCCCAAGCCCGAAATCATCGAAAACCATCTGCGCAATCTGCTGCCCGACTGGCAGGGCCACCCCCTGTTCCGAATCGGCGTCGCCCCGGAAACCATGCTGGGAACCAAATATTGGGGCAAACAGGCCACCCGCGACTTCCAAAGTCACCTGCAAAAACACTATCGGGACATCGCCGCGCTCAACGCCCACTGGGGAACGACGTTCGCCGACTTCGCCGCCATCGACCTGCCGACCCGCCAGCCGACAACCCCGGCTGACCACGCCCGCTGGGAACACTGGCGGCAACTGCGCGAATACCGCCTCGAACACGACTACCTCCAGACCGTCTATGACATCGTCAAAAAACAGGCGCCCGACCTGCGCGTCTTCACCCTGCCCTCCACCGGCTGCCTGAACTCGCCGCTCTATGGCGTCAACTATTACAACATCACCCGGCACCAGGACATCAACGCCGCCGACGGCACCGCCGTCGACCCCGGATTGGAATGGGTCTACCTGGATTTGACCAGAACCCGCCACCTGACCGGCGAATGGGGTGGACTCTACCAGGCCAAGCCACTGACCTACGTCAATGGCAAACTCTGGGAAGAACTGACCGGCGGCAGCGTCGGCTTCAACCTCTGGCTCTGGCAATTCGGCAATGGCGATGTCGACTACTTCGACTTTGTCGGCCTGCCCACCCGCTTCGGCCACGTCGCCAAAATGACCGTCCAGGACGCCGCCAAAATCAGCCACGTCATCCTCGACGGCGAGCGCGCCATCCCCGAAATCGGCATCCTGTATTCCCAGGCGACCCGCTGCCACGACCAGGCCTGGGGCTGGCGCGGCGAAAAAACCACCTCGCCGCACATCCAGTCGGTCGCCAACACCTACAGCCATTTCCTCCAGAACTTCCGCAGCGCCCGCGTCGTCCCGGAAGAAATGCTGGCGGAAGGCGCCCTGCCGCCCGTCAAGGTCCTCTTCCTGCCCAACACGACCTTCCTCGCACGCGACATCCAGGAAAAAATCCTCCTCTTCGCCAAAAACGGCGGCCACGTCGTGATCGAAGGACGCGGCGGCAAATTCGACAACTTCGGCCAGGACCTCGACCTGCTCTTCCGCTCCGCCGAAATCGTCCCGGGCTTTGCCCCCGAACGCACCCTGAACGCCCTGGGCCAGACCTGCCCGCTGGCGGCGGACGACACCGTCTTCGCTCCGATCGCCCCCGGCCGCGTCCTCGCCACCTTTGGCCAGAACACCCCCGCCGTGGTCTCGACGCCCTACGGCCAGGGCCGCATCGTCACGGTCGGCTGCTCGCTCCTCCTGAAACAATACCCGCTGACGACGAGCGTGATCAACGCCATCCTGCATGACCTCCACCTTTCCCCGCGCTTCCAAGTCTCGGCCAACGACGTCCTGCTCCGGGAATGGCGCCATGGCGACGACACCTACCTGCTGCTGGCCTCGCGCCAGGCGGACTGGACCGCCCGGCCGGCCGTCATCAGCGTCCGCGGCAACTGCCGGATCGAAGACTACCTGTTCTCGCGGGACGTCAACGCCAAGTACGAAAACGGCTACACCACCTTCACCACCCTGGTCGCGAACGGCGGCCGCGTCTTCCGCCTCCCCGGCGCCGCCCCCGCCGGCCCGGAACTGGCCGACGCCCTCGCCGCCCCGCAAGCCCAAACCGCCGCCGCGGCCGGCGCCCCGGCGGAAATGATGCCCATGCCGTTCCAAGGGCGCCTGCCGGACAACCAGCCCGGCCAATACGCCGACTGCACCTTCCGCCTCAGCACCATTTCCGCCGGACTCGACGCCGACGACGGCGAGACCTATCTGTTCGTCTCCGACCAGCACAAAACCAGCAAGAAAAGACTGCTGGTCAACCAAGACCGCTACTTCCGCATGACCAACCGCATCTTCAAGGTCCGGAGCAGCAACCATTTTTACAAGATCCCCTTCCACGCCGACCTGCGGATCGAGGAAATTCCCGCCCTGCCGCCGGAACCGGCCGCCGCCGCCAGCCGGTCCGGCGACACCGTCACCGCCGCCAACAGCCTGCTCGCCCTGCGCTTCGACACCGCCCGCGGCGCGCAGTTGAAATCCATCGTCCTCCAGGACGACCTGTCCGAACAAATCATGCCGACCGCCTCCACGGCCTCGGCGCTCGCCCTCACCGGCAGCGTGCCCGGGCCTTTTGTCGACATGCCCTTCGCGCCAGCCGTGGAAAACCTCGCCAACGGCGAATGCAAAGTCGTCTTCACCCAACAACAGGCGGCGCCGAAAAGCTTGACGCAGACCGTGCGCATGCGTCCCGGAATCGCCGGCTTCGACCTGACGGCGACCTGCGCCAACCAGGAAAAACACGGCCACGCCACCTTTGATTTGCGCTGGCATCCGGAACTGGCCGTCGGCGGCAGCGCCGATTCCGCCGACCTTTTTGTCATCCCGGGCGCCGACGGCGTCAAACGCTTCCACTACGGCGCCTCCCTGTCCGGCCGGGGAGTGCCGCCCGGCGCCGAATGGGCCGCCGTCATCGACCGCCACGAAAAACTCGCCTATGTGACGACTTTCAACCGCCAGCAGGTGAAAAACATCTACGCGTGGGAAGCATCCAACTTCTACACCCTCGAGGTCTTCGCCCCCGCCAGCACCGTCCCGGCCGGCCAGGGCATCACTCTTGACCTGGGCTTCTTCTTCCTGCGCGGCCTCCAGGACCTTGATGCCGTCAGCGCCAACCGCGGCCTCCATGTCGATGTGCCAGACACCATCGACCAGGCGGTCGTCAAGGACATCGCCATCGCCTTGGCCTCGGCCGCCAGCGCCCCCCAGACCGTCACCCTGGCCGGCCAGCTGCGCCGCGGCGAAGAGGTCGTCGCCAACCTGCCCGAAGCCACGGCCGCCACCCTGGCCTTCGACGCCCCCGCCAGCCTCCGCCTGCCCATTGATCTGAGTCATCTGCCCGACGGAGACTACACCCTGGCCATCACCGAAAAAAATGCCGCCACCCCCTTGACGGCCGCCAAAAAAATCACCTTCGCCGGCCAGCGCCTGGCCGAACTGCTGGCCTTTTATGAAAAGGCGCAGCAGCAGCTCAAGGCCGCCCCGGCCCAAAACCAAAATGACGCCTTCAAGCTCCGCGCCCAGCTCGAAGAGCTGCGCACCCAGATCGCCAACCGCGACCTCGACCAGGCCGATGCCATCAGGAAAAAACTCGCGACACCGTAGCGCCGCAGTACAAAGGGGACGAATGCTCTTCACTATGCGCAGCACTCCTATGTTACATGGCCGGATAACCGGGGAATGGGGAGCAGGCTAAAGCCTGAACTACATACGCCGCTGCCCACCCAAGGAGCCTGTAACCTGCAAATTGTCCCAGCGGAGCGCCGGGTTGTACACTGACTGGAAACATGGGACTTAAAGGACGGCGGCATAGGACGTAGGGGACGTATAGGCGACAAATAGGACTTTGGGACGAATAGGCCCTGGGTTTATTGCAGCCACCCAAAGCCAAACCGAACTTTGAATAACAGAGTACTGGTCTCCGGCGCCCCTTGTCCACCGTCCACTAATGTCCACTAAAGTCCACCGTCCACTAATGTCCACTAAAGTCCACCGTCCACTGTCCACCGTCCACTGTCCACTCCCCGACTGGCGGAAGCTCGAAACGTGATTATATTATAATTTTTTACCGCCGTTTTCATTACCCTGCACCTTATCCGAGCCCGATTCATGGATTTCCTCCGTCTGCAAAACAAGAACATCGTCGTGATGGGCGTGGCCAACCGCCGCAGCGTGGCCTGGGCCGTCGCCCAGGTCCTGCGCGAAGTCGGCGCAAACGTCATTTACGTGTTCAAAGACCAGGAGCTGCTCGCCAAAAACCGCAGCCTGGTCGGCCCGGAGGCGCCCTGCATCGTCTGCAATGTCGAAGCGGACGATGACGTCGCCGCCCTCCCCGACCAAGTCAAAAAACACGCCGCGGTCGTCCATGGCCTCGTCCACTCCATCGCCTACGCCAACTTCAGCGAAGGCTTGAAACCGTTTCACGCCACCCTGAAAAAGGATTTCCTGCAGGCGGTCGACATTTCCTGTTTTTCCCTGATTCAGACCTGCGACCGCCTGAAGGAACTGTTCGCCCCGGATGCCGCGATTGTCACCATGAGCATCTCGACCACCAGAATGGCTTCGGAAAACTACGGCTACATGGGCCCGATCAAAGCCGCGCTCGATTCCAGCGTCGTCTTTCTCGCCAAGTCTCTGGGCCAGGTGGCGTCGCCGTTCATCCGCGTCAACGCGGTCGGCCCCGGCCTGCTCAAAACCTCCGCCTCGGCCGGCATCCCCGGCTACATCGACGCCTATCTGTATGCCGAAAAAATCATCCCGCGCCGCCAGGCGCTGGCCACGGATGAGCCGGCGCAGGTCGTCGCCTTTCTGCTCAGCCCCAGGTCGAGCGGCATCAATGCCCAGACGATCACGGTCGACGCCGGCATGAGCATCAACTACTTTGACCACGACGTGGTCCGATGCGTCACCGCGCCCGCCGCTGCCAACGATTGACCAGCCGCCCATTGCCATTCCCCCACGGCCGCGTCTGGCAATCAGACCCGGCCGTTTCCTTTCTTCCGTGTCATCGCGACGAACTCTTTCCCGAAGCCAAGGCCAGCTTCGGCGTTGCACCTACCACCCCATCCAGGAAAAGAGCCATGAACTCCGAGCTCCAACGCCTTCTCGCCATGCAAAACGACCATGTGCTGAACACCTACACCCGCGACACCATGATGGTCCGCGGCCAGGGTTCATATCTGTGGGACCTGGAAGGACGCCGTTATCTCGATTTCGCCATGGGCATCAGCGTCTGCAATCTCGGCCACTGCCACCCGCGCGTCACCGCCGCCATCTGTGAACAGGCCGGCAAGCTCGTGCACACCTCGAACCTGTTTTACAACGACAAGCAGCCGCGGCTGGCCAAGCTCATCGCCGACCACAGCTTCGGCGGCAAGGTGTTCTTCGCCAACAGCGGCGCCGAGGCCAACGAGGGCCTGATCAAACTGGCGCGCCGCTGGGGCAACAGCCAAGGCGGCCGCAGCGACATCATCACCATGGAAAATTCCTTCCACGGCCGGACGCTCGCCACCCTCGCCGCCACCGGCCGCGGCAAATACCGCGCCGGATTCCAGCCCGATATGCCCGGATTCGACTTCGCGACCTACAACGACCTCGATTCCGTCAAGGCCAAAATCACCGCCCGCACCGCCGCCATCCTTGTCGAACCCGTCCTCGGCGAAGGCGGCGTCATCCCCGCCACCCCCCAATTCCTCGCCGGCCTGCGCCAACTCTGCGACCAGCACAACCTGCTGCTCCTCTTCGACGAAGTCCAAACCGGCATGGGCCGAACCGGGAAATTCTTCGCCTACCAGCATTACGGGGTGGCGCCCGACGCCATGAGCATGGCCAAGGCCCTGGGCAATGGCATCCCGCTCGCGGCCTTTGAAGTCCAACCGCGCCTGGCCGACGTCTTGACGCCCGGCACCCATGCCAGCACGTTCGGCGGCACCCCGCTCGCCTGCGCCGCCGGCATCGCCGTGTTCGAAACCCTGGACCAGGACAACGTGCTGGCCAACGCCAACGCCATGGGCGAATGGTTCGAACGGGAACTGACGGCCCTGAAGGCCAAGCACGGCTATGTCACCGACATTCGCCGCCTCGGCCTCATGATCGGCGTCGATGTCGGCGACAAAGTCAAGGCGATCCAGGCCGGCTGCCGCGAGCGCGGACTGCTGGTGCTGACGGCCGGCGAGCAGACCATCCGCCTGATGCCCGCCCTGACCATCACCCGGGAGCAAGTCCAGGAAGGCATCGCCATCCTGGCCGAAGCCATGGCGTAGAAGCCCCCGCCTATCGATGAAGCAAAAGCCCTTGCCGCGCCGCGAAAACGGCGGCGCGCCAAGGGCTGCCAGAGGTGACAGGGGCTTCCAGCCCGTGCTCACGCCCCATCGCCACCAGACGCATTACTGCAGGAACTTGCCGGTCAATCGACGCAGCGCTGGCTGCCAGAGGTGACACGGGCTTCCAGCCCGTGCTTTACCGGGAACACGTTGCCGGAAGACGCGTTGTGGCCATGGCGGGCTAACACGGGCTGGAAGCCCGTGTCACTTCTCCCGCACCGAGGTGACACGGCCGACGCGCCGAGGGCCTTTTCGGGCCGGCGTTCAGGCGCCGCGCACCAGGACTTCCCGCACATACGCCCGCAGGATGACGGCGGCCTCCTGCAGACGGGACGGCCGCGTGCGCGGCTGCAGGCGCAACGCCGCATCAAGCAAATCATCATGCGGCACAAACGGCTGCACGATGTAGCGCTTGGCGCCGGCCGCCAGCTTGCCGCAATCGTGCAACTCCTGATCCGTGTGAAATGTCTCGATCACCGTCGTCCGGAATTCATAATCACGGGCCCGGTCCATAATCAGCCGCACCGACTGACGGACTTTCTCGTAGTCGCCAAAACCTGTCAGCGACTCATAGGAATCCAGGGCGCACTTGATGTCCATGGCCACGTAGTCAACCCGGTCGATGACGGCTTCCAGCACCTCCGGCCGGCCGCCATTCGTGTCCAACTTGACGGCAAAACCCTGGCGCCGGAAAAAATCGATCGTTTCCGGCAGGCCCGCCTGAATCGTCGGCTCGCCGCCGCTGATCACGACGGCCTTGACCCATTGCCGCTTGAAGCGCTGACAGATCTCCGCCAGTTCTTCCCAGGTGTAGTTCTTGCCGTCGCCCGCCAGCAGATCGACATTATGGCAAAAGCCGCAACGGAAATTGCATCCGCGGGTAAACATCAGCGCCGACAGCCGACCGGGATAATCCACCAGGCTGGCATGCTGCTGAAAAGCGTGAATCGCCGAAAAGGAAGACATCGTAAAAAACCATTCCGCAGCCTGGACGACTGCCTTGCGCCGAGCAACCCATTTCCTTGGCGGCCGGCTCCGGCTGACCATCGCAATATCGCAACTAAGCCGCTAGCGCCGCGTCCGCCGCGACGGCCACGGCCGGCGCTCACCAGCCGCCCGGCCGCCCCTTTCCCTTTCCGGCCAGGCCGCTCAGACGGCGGCGGCGCGGTCAGCATCCCGAAGGACCGCCTCCAGCATCTCCGGCGTGATGATGCCCTTGCCCTCGGCGCTGTAGTCCGTCTGCAGACCGACATATTGATACAGGCGCGAACGCCGGCAAACAGAATCCGCCGCCCCGGGGTTCGGGTTCTCAATGTAGCTTTCACGGCCATCCGCGCCGACCCGCGTCACCAGCATCGCCGGCACCCGGCTCGGGTTCAGGCACTGCGCCAGGCAAAACGCGACCAAGCCGTCCTCGGTGCCCAAATCCTCGTATTTCTTCACAAACCGCCCCTGCCACGGCGGCGACGCCAACAGCGCGTCCAGCCGGCGGTTGAGCATGGCGCATTTCGCGCACCCTTCCTTGCCAAACACATGAACAACATATTTCTGACTGTCTTCTGCCATCCTGCACCTCACTGGCCCCCATCAAGGCCGAAATTCAGATTGCCACGAAGCAAAAATCATGCGCGCCGCCCGGCGCCGCCTAACCGCCGCCGCGAAAAACTGGCGGCGACGACCATTCCGCCGCCGCCAGCCCGGTTCGTCACTCGGCCGATTCCACGGCGTAACGGCCCTTCTGACGGGCAATCAATTCGCCGTAGCGCTTGGACTTGTTCCAGTTCTGAATCTTGCTGAAATAGCCCACGACGCGAGTCTCGCCCATGACTTCCTTGGAGCCGCACTGCCGGCAGCTCTCCTGCAAGCCCCGCGACTGATGCCCGCACTTCGTGCAATACGTGAACTCCGGCGAAATCGTCACCTGCGCCGACTGCGTCCGCATGAACACTTCCCGCATCAATTCCGCAATCGCCGCGGACGACGGCCGCTCCTCGCCGATAAACGCGTGCGTGATCGCCCCCGACTCGATCACGCTGTGGAACATCGCCTGCTTCTCAACACGCTCGACCAAGCAAACCGGCGCTTCCGCCGCCAGGTGAATCGAATTGGAATAATAGACGGCGTCTTCCGGACCCTTGACAATCTCACGGGCCTCCTGCGGATAATAGATCAAGTCGGCCTTGGCCAGACGACGCGCGGCGCTCTCCGCCGGCGATTCCTCCAGCGTGAATTTCAACCCGTGCAGCTTCGAGTACTGCTTGGCCCGCAGGTACATGTGCGAAACAATCCGCAAGGCCATGGCAAACGACTCGTCCGATTCATGCATCTCCTTGCCTAAGATGAACTTCACCGCGTCGTTGACGCCGATCAGACCGATGATGTAGGTCGCCTTGTCCAGCTCCACGTACGGACGGCCATCGCAGGCCGTCTTGCCAATCTGCCACAACGGCCGCCCGGGGCCGCTCATCATCTCCGTAATCTTCGCCTTCTTCTGCAAATGCGCATCCACCGCCAAATCCATGGTCCGGTCAATCTCTTCCAACAGCCCCTCAATCGTCTTCTTGCCCCGGTGGGCCGCCCGATACGACGCCTGCGGAATGTTGATCGTCACATTCTGGAAACCGCAGAACCGCATCGACTCCGGGTGCTTCAGCATCCGATTGTCGTCAATCGTCGTGCGCAGACGGCAGCAGGCCGAAAGCGTGACTTCATCCCGGTCGAAAATAAAGTACGTCGAGCCGTTCTTGCTGGACAGGTCACAGGCCTCCAGATAAATGCGGTACTGCTCCGGATCCTCAAACGTCTCCTGGCTGATGTGAAAATCGCATTTGGGAAATTCAAACACGCGGCCATTGCGGTCGCCGTCGGCCCAGACCTGCAGCAGGGCGGACGTGAACCGGCGGGCTTCCGAGACGTAGTCGCCATACGTCAGCAGATGTTCGCCGCGGGCCTCCAGGTCGGCCGCCGGCTCGGCCGCGTAGTGCATGCCGTCCTTCTCGGTGTGCACTTCCCGCAAGACCAGACGCTTCGAGCCGTCTTTCTCCGTCACATACAGATCCATCAAACAGTTGCCGGCCGCGTCCTTGTCGGCGCGCAAAACATCTTCCAAAGCCGTGACCTTGCCGTCCGCACGCCGCAGCATGTACTTGCCGCCCGGGCCGATGGCCGGCACCGTCTGCAGATATCTGGGCACGCCCGTGTGGATGTTGAAGTCCAGAAACAGCGTCTGGCCGCCGCGGGAGAACGCGTTCTGCGAACCGTTGAAAATCAATTCCTGCGCGACCTGGCGCACATCCTTGTCGCTCAGCCCGACCAGATACGGCGCATAGAAAATGTTGATGTACGCAATCCCCAGCGCGCCGGCGTAGTTCGCCTGCATCGACGCCAGGAACGTGTTCAGATGCCCGGTCAGCACCGACGCCGACCGCGCCGGATGCGACTCGGTGTTGAGATTGGACAGGTCGCGCAGGCCGTATTTCTTGATGTATTCAATCGAATGCGACGAGCAGTACACGCGATGCGGATAGCCGAGGTCGTGCAGGTGCACGGCGCCGGAATCGTGCGCCTCCTTCACTTCGGGGCTGAAAATCGTCTCCAGACCCCATTGCTTCAGAATCAGCTCGGCGATGCTCAGGTTGACCGCCTCCGGGTTGTTGCTGACGATGTTGCTGTTCTCGGTCGGCTTCATGTACATCAGATTCTCGATGAATTCGCGCGGCACGTGATACAGCGACAAATCCTCCAGGCGGTTCTTGTAGCCGCGCTCGACCAGGACGTTGTTCACCATCGCACGGATCAGATTCGTCCCCACCCGCTTCATGTTGCTGGCGATGATCTGATTCTCGACTTCCTTCGCCACGCTGACGGCCGCCTCCTCGTCCAGGCGCAGGATCTCAATCAGCTTCTTGGAGATGCGGTTGCGGTCCCAAGGCAGAACATCGCCCTGCGACGTCGACTCCACCAGCAGAAGCGTCTGGTCCGTCAGATCGCTCTTGCCCTTGCCGACATTGAGGTCGCGAACCTGAATCGCCGCCCGCGCCCGCTCACGCATCTTCCGATAACGCTTGAACGCCGAAACCGTCGCCGATAAATTGTGCTCCGACAGGATGATCTCAACCATGTCCTGCACATCCTCCAGACGCGGAACACGCTGGCCGTCCTGATCCGGAAGCGTGTAGTACTCGCACAGCGGATTGTCCAGCTGCGCCACCACTTCGTCCGCAATCGCCGTCGCCACGGCGTCATTGACCTCTTCGCCGTGCTGACGCGACGCCGCCTCGCCGGCTTTCAAAACCGCCTGCGCGATCTTCTCCGGCCGAAATGGCACCAGATGACCATCCCGCTTGCGAAAATACTGGAACGGAACCGGCTCGCCTTTACCTGTCATAATCATGCCTCACCCCTTCTCGTTGTCCGAAAATTCTATTATTTAGAGTGCGACTTCCAACTTCTGGAAACACCCTAACACTCTGATCCATACCTATCACAAGCACATCCAAATCACCTTTAATGCCCTCGCGGAAGAAACGGTGATAGACATGCTTCTCGGCATACCAGACACTATATATGGCCTTTTTTGGGTTGCCAAACACTAATTATGGAAAAAACACACTTTTTCTAAACATTTTTCGTAATCCATTTGCAGGCCTTAATTTCCGTCTCTGAAAAAAAGTTCGGCGGGGCCGCGCTTCCAGTTTGGAAGGCGCGGCCCCGCCGAGGCAGTCGAGCTGGGCGGGATGTCAAGGCGGCTCGGGTTATTTTTCGCCGGCGGCATTGGGTCCGAGCAAATGCAGCCCGCCGTCGAGGAAGAGGATTTGCCCGGTGACGGCGGTCATTTCGGCCAGAAAGACGCAGGCCTTGGCCACGTCTGCCGGAGCGACGGCGGTTTGGCTCGGCACGTTCGGAACGAGTGCCGCCATCTTCTCCGGCGCGACGGCGGGCGGCGCCAGCACCAAGCCCGGCGCAACGCCGTTGACGCGGATGCGCGGCGCCCATTCGAGAGCGGCGGCTTCGGTGGCGTCGCGCAGCGATTTCTTGGCCAGGCCATAGGCGCCGGCGCGAAAATCCGCCTGGGCGACGCGTTGGTCCAACACGTTGATGATCGCGCCGGCGCGGGAGACGGCCGCAAACGACCGCATCAGCAAAAACGGCGCCGTGAAATTGATGGCATACGCGTCGGCCAGCCGCCGCGCATCCGTCTCCGCCAACGGATGCCGTGAATAAACCGCCGCGCTGTTGACCAGGACGCCGACCGGACCGCCCGACCGGACGACCGCCGGCAGCAGCCCCGCCAGTTGGTCGTGGTCCAGCAAATCGGCCTGGACGGCGCAATGCCCGGCCTGGGCGCCGCCCAATTCCGCCAGCAGCGCCAGCGCCGCCGCCTCCGACCGCCGATAGTGAATCACGACGCGATAGCCGGCCGCCGCAAAGGCCCGGACAATCGCCTGGCCAATCCGGACCGCTCCGCCCGTGACCAGCACCCGCTTCGCTGTGACTTGTTCCGCTGACATAGCCGCCTTCGCCTCGCCCTCTCTATATCCATTTCCATGGGCTCGTGCCGATACTCTTATCTATATATCTATAACATAGCACATCCACGCGGGCGCGCACCGCCGCCGGGAGCGGGAAAGGTCCCGGAGAAGCCGTCAGAGCACAGCCCGGGGCACGCGGCCTGGAGTGCCGCGCCGCCCCCGCGACTCATCGCGCCGCCCCCGCGCGCTCCATCCCGCCGGCAAATAAATGTCCCGCCGCCGGAGCAGATCGGCGCGTTTGGCAGTATATTCACCCTTGGCAGCGCATTCCATCTTCCCAGCAGGCATTATCATCATGACCACTCCCATTCCGGAACACCCCTCTGCACCAGCCCCGGACCAGACGGTCCCCGGCGTCCCGCCGGAACTGCCGGAACCGCCGGAACTGCCGGCGCTGCCGGAACTGCCGGACGACTTTGAAGAGAATGACAGCTATGGCATGGAAGCGGCGTTCGTTTCCGACCACCGCCGTTTTCTGCCCTGGATCGCCGCCCTCGCCAGCCGACGCATTCCCTATCGCGTCGAATATGACGGCAACCGCCGCATCATCCTCGTCACCCGGCCGCACGCCCGCCAGGCCCTCGCTGAACTGACCGTCTATGAACAGGTCAATGAAAACTGGCCTCGCGTCAACCAACTCGGCGACAACGACGACCGGCCCCTGGTGACCGACGCGGCGTTCTTCGCCATCATCCTGGCCGGAACCGCCCTGGCCAAATTCCACCAGGTTGTGGAAACGACGTCGCCGCGGCACTGGCAGGAGCTCGGTCGCAACGACTCGGCGCTGTTCTTCCACGGCCAGTGGTGGCGCGCCGTCACCTCCCTCACCTTGCATGCCGACGCCGCCCACCTGATCAGCAATCTCGCCTGGGGCGCCGCCCTCGGCGCCCTGGTCGCCTCCGACCTCGGCGTCGGCGCCGGCCTGTTCGCCATGCTCCTGGCCGGCGTCGCCGGCAATTGCATGGCCACCCTCCTGGCCGACGAGGGCTACCGTTCGCTGGGCGCCTCCACCATGGTCTTCGGCATCCTCGGCATCCTCTGCGCCGTGCGCACCTGGGACGGCTGGCGACGAAGTCGCGACGAGCGACATGGCCGCCTGACCCGGCTTGTCCCCTGGCTGCCCATCCTGGCCGGCGCCGCCATGTTCGGCATCTACGGCACCGCCCCGGGCACCGACATGCTCGGCCACGCCTGCGGCTTCGTCGCCGGCATCGTCATCGGGGCGCTGCAGCCCGGCTGCCGGAACGCCTACACCTCGCGCCCGCTGCAATTCTTCCTCGGCATCGCCGCCGCCGCCGTCGTCGTGTTCGCCTGGCGCGCGGCCCTGGCGCATGGATGACAGAAACCGCCCGGCCTTCAGCCTGCCGTACGTAGTACAGCCTTTAGGCTGCGTTTTTAGCCTTTAGGCTGCGTACGATCGGATGGGGCAACG
>JAKLHU010000040.1 GCA_022709995.1 Verrucomicrobiota bacterium
ACGGAGTCCTGCTCCGATTCTTTGCCGCCTTCACCGCCAAAAAACTCACCATCACGCATGGCGACTGCATCAACTGCCGGCTGTGCGAACAGACCTGCCCAAATGGCGCCATCCTGGCCCCGGAACCCGCCAGCTGGCCCGAAAAATTCGCCTTGGGCCGGCAACGCATCCAACGCCTGCTCGTCATCACGCCCTTGATTCTCGCGGCCGGCGCCTGGCTCGGCTTCGCCCTGGCGCCCCTGGTCGCCCGGACCAACCCGGATGTGGCCCTGGTCGAAGAACTCGACGACGCGAGCGACGCCGAAACAGTCATCGCCTTCATCGTCTCCGGCCGTCCCGAGACGGAACTGCGACAGGCGGCCTGGATGGCCGCCCGCACGACGCGCTTCGGCATGACCGCCGCCGGCGCCGCCCTCGCCCTCATCATCATGGCCGAACTCATCGCCCTGGCCCGCCGCCACCCCGAACGACGGACCTATGCGATTGACCCGGCCCTCTGCGTCGCCTGCGGACGGTGCTTCGCCCTCTGTCCGGTCGAACGCGCCCGCCACCGCCAGACGGCCCGCCCGAACCTCGCGGCCAGACCGCCGCCAACCACCTGATGCTTCGGCCCCCGAACAGGCGCACATCGCCGCTCCGGCCAGACGGCCACCATCAACAACCTGCTTCAAGCCCAGCCGCCAGCGCCCGCCACCTGAACCGCCATCCAAGGAGAGACAACCATGAACGTCCTGTTGATCAACGGCAGCCCCCGCCAAAATGGCTGCACCCACGCCGCCCTGCAGACGATCGCCGACCAGCTCCAAATGGAAGGCATCAACACCCAGGAACTGCACATCGGCAACAAGCCCATCCAGGCCTGCATCGCCTGCGGCGCCTGCCGGAAAACCGGCAATGGCTGCGCTTTCACGGGTGATCTCGTCAATGAAACCGCCGAACGCGTGTGCCAGGCCGACGGCCTGATCGTCGGCTCCCCCGTCTACTTCGCCGGCCCCAGTGGCGCGTTGTGCGCCTTTCTCGACCGGATGTTCTTCTCCCGCTACTACGCCTTCGCGTTCAAACCGGCCGCCGCCGTCGTCAACTGCCGCCGCGGCGGCGCCAGCGCGGCATTCGACCGCCTCAACAAGTATTTCACCATGTCGAACATGCCGGTGGTCTCCTCGCAATATTGGAATTCCATGCACGGGCTGACGCCGACGGAAGGACAGTCCGACCAGGAAGGTCTGCAGACTCTGCGCGCTCTTGCCCGCAACATGGCCTGGCTGCTGAAATGCATTGACAACGCCAAAGGCAAGGTGCCGCGGCCAACCCTGGAACAGCGCATCCAGACCAACTTCATCCGCTGACCACGAACGACCCTTTCCCCGAGACCGGACGGCATCAGACTATGAATCGATCCCTCCTGTACCATCTCAGCCGGAATCTCTGCCTGGTTGCGCTGGCCTTTCTCCTGCTGCTGGGCTGCCTGCTGGCCGCGGAATCGCAACGGGCCAGCCGAGCCCTGCCCGGCACCGAAGCCATCCTCGTCAACCTCCGCAGCCAGATCGGCGAGAAAACCACCGACCAGCAGTTCGTCGACGCTCTCCGGGATCTCGACCTTCTCTACCGGCAGACTTATTTTCGGCACCATGACCGCATGAACCTCGGCCGCAGCCTGGCAGCCGCCGGCCTGATGGCCTTTCTTGCCGGCGCCGCCGTCATGGCCATGACGGGCGACTACGCCCTGCGCAAACCGTCCGGGGCGCCGGCCGCAATGCGGCTCCGGCAGAACACGTATCTGCGCCACGGCCTCGCCGCGGCCATGATCGTCACCCTGGCCGCCCTGGCCATCACGACCATCCGCGACGCCGGCCGGCCGCGACGCCGGCCGCCGCCAGCAACCGCGCCCGGCCCAAACCGGCGACCGGCCGGCCCACTGGCCGCCGAAACCGCCGCCGCCCCGGCCGCCGGGACGGCGACAGCGACGGCCGCCGCCCCGGTCCCGGCGCTGCCGCTTGCCGAGGCCCTGGCGCGCGCCGCCACCTTCTGGCCCGGCTTCCGCGGCTCCATCCTCCCCAACCAAAACCGCCTGCCCGCCTCCTGGAACCTGCGCACCGCCTGGACGGCCAAAGTCCCGCTGCCAGGCTTCAACTCGCCCGTCATCTGGGAAAACCGAGTCTTCCTGACCGGCGGCGACCAGAAAACACGCGCCATCTTCTGCTTCAACCTCGAGGACGGCACCCCCCTCTGGACATGCGCGGCGGACGCCACCGCGAAACTGCCCGCGGTGACGGACGACACCGGCTACGCCGCACCCACCGCCGCCGTCGACGACAACGGCGTCATCGCCGTGTTCGCCACCGGCCAGATCATCGCCGCCGACCACCAGGGCAACCGGCGCTGGGCCAGCCAACTGCCTGACCTGGAAATCCTCTATGGCTACGCGTCCTCGCCCCTGCTGGCCGGAAACACCCTCGTCATCCAGCATGATACGGAAAAACAGCAGACCATCCTGGCCCTGGACCCGCTGACCGGCAGCACCCAATGGCGGACCACCAGACCGTCCGCCAGCTCCTGGTCGTCGCCAACCCTCCTCCTCGCCGCCGATGGCACGCCGGTCCTCTTCACCGCCGGCAACGCCAAGGCCGAGGCCTTCGACCTCAATACCGGCAAGCAACTCTGGGCCAATGAATGCCTGGGCGGCGAAGTGGCGACCTCCGCCTTCCCGTACCAGGGTAACTTCTACTTCGCCAATACAGGCGCCGTCGCGGCCGCCTTTGAACCGCTCTCGCCAACCCCCCGCTGGCAAAATCACAATGTGCCGATGCCGGATGTGGCCTCGCCGGTCGTCGCCGACAATACCATGTACCTGTTCACCAGCGGCGGCAGCGTCATCGCCCTCAACGCCACCACCGGCGAAGAACTCTTCGAGGAAAATTTCGACAACGGCTTTTACGCCTCGCCGGTCGTCGTGGACAGCAAGATCATCGCCGTCAACCTGGACGGCAAACTCCTGGTCGTGACGCCGTCGTCGGAGCGTTTTCTCCTGGCGGCCGAGCACGACCTGGGCCGGCAGGTGGTGGCCATACCGGCCTTTGCCCGGGGCCGGATCGTCATCCGCACGGTTGACAACCAGCTGCTCTGCCTGGAGGCCGCGCCATGATTGTCAACGACCTCCTGCCCAGGCTCAACGACATCCAGCGGCATTTCGGCTACCTGCCATTGCCGGAACTGACCGCTCTGGCCGCGGAAACCGGCGCCAGCATGGCCGCAGTCACCTCCGCCGCCACCTTCTACAGCGGCTTCCGCACCAAGCCAGCCGGCAAGCATCTCGTCCGCGTCTGCATCGGCGCCGCCTGCCACGTCAAAGGCGCGGAAAAAGTCCACGACGCCTTCCGCCGGGAACTGGCCATCGCCGGCGACGACGACACCAGCGCCGACCGGCTCTTCACCGTCACCAAGGTGGCCTGCCTCGGCTGCTGCATGCTGGCCGTCGCCGTCCAGATTGACGACCACATCTTTGGATGGGTCGAACCGGCCACCGTCCCGGATGTCATCCGCGACTTCCTGCACGCCAAAGCGGACGAACTGGCGGCCGCCGACAGCCGCCATGCGACAACAGTCCCCGCGAGCGCCAGCGCGGAAGCCCGCGTCTGCCGCTGCTCATCCTGCCGGGCCGCCGGCGCCGAAGAGGTCTGGCGAAACCTGCGCCGCGAAGCCGGCCGGCACGGCCTTCCCGCCCACGTCCGCGAAGTCAGCTGCACCGGCAAATCCTACCGCGCCCCCGAAGTGACCATCCTCAGCGCCGGCCACTGCTTCCATTATCCCAATGTCCAGCCCGACACCGTTGCCCGGCTGCTGCAGGAGCATTTCACCCCCCAGGGCGCGCTGGCCAAACTGCGCTGGCGCGCGGCGGCGGTCGTGGACGCCATTTACACCGGCGCCAGCGCCTGCCTCTGCCAGTCGCCGACACTCGCGCCCGACCGCGGCGACGGCCTTCTCATCGCCACCGAGCGCGGCGGCGAATCGTCGCCGCTTGACCTCGAAGACTACCGCCGCAGCGGCGGCTTCGCCGCCCTGGACACCGCCCTGGACGCGTCGCCCGAGGCCATCCTGGCCCAGCTCGACGCCGCCAGGCTCCGCGGCCGCGGCGGCGCCGGCTTCCCCACCGCCCGCAAATGGCGGCTGGCCATGGAAACCACCGCCCCGCGCAAAACCGTCGTCTGCAATGCCGACGAAGGCGACCCCGGCGCGTTCATGGACCGGATGATCCTGGAGTCCTTCCCGTTCCGCGTCCTGGAAGGCATCCTGATCGCCGCCCGCGTCATCGCCGCCCAGGCCGCCGTCATCTATATAAGGGAAGAATACAGCCAGGCCGTCGACACCCTGATGAAGGCGATCGACCTCTGCCGACGCGACGGCCGGCTGGCCCGGCTGGGACCGGACTTCGACATCGTCCTCTTCCGCGGCGCCGGGGCCTTTGTCTGCGGCGAGGAAACCGCTCTGCTGGAATCCCTGGAAGGCCGCCGCGGCATCCCGCGCCGGCGGCCGCCCTTTCCGACGACCGCCGGGCTGTTCGGACAGCCGACCCTGATCAACAATGTCGAAACCTTCGCCTGCGTGCCATGGATCATCCGCCACGGCGGCGACGCCTTTGCCCGCCACGGCACCACCACCTCGGCCGGCACCAAGACCTTCGCCCTGGCCGGCAAAATCCGCCGCGGCGGCCTGATTGAAGTGCCGATGGGGACGACGATCCGCACGATCGTCGAAGACATCGGCGGCGGCGCCGAAAACGACCACCAGCTCAAGGCCGTGCTCATCGGCGGACCGTCCGGCGGCTGCCTGCCGGCGGCTTTGTTCGACCTGCCGGTCGACTATGAAGCCCTCACCGCCCACGGCGCCATGATGGGCTCCGGCGGGTTGGTCGTCCTCGACGAGCGCGACTGCCTGGTCGACATCGCGGCCTATTTCCTGGATTTCACCCGCGGCGAATCCTGCGGCAAATGCACCCTCTGCCGGGAAGGCCTCCAACGCCTCCACGCCATGATCGCCAACCTGACCAGGCGCCACGATGCGCCGCTGCCGGCCACCAGCCTGGATGACATTCAGGCCCTCGCCCAGCACATCCGCCAAGGCGCTCTCTGCGGCCTGGGCCGAACCGCGCCCAACATGATCCTCAGCGCCATCCGTTATTTCCGCCGCGAATTCGAAGCCCACCTCCAAGGCCATTGCCCGACCGGCAAATGCCGCGACCTGGGACGTTTCGAAATCACGGAAAAATGCATCGGGTGCACGAAATGCGTTCAGCACTGCGCCGCCGGCGCCATTCCCTTCACCCCCTTCGAACAACACCATATCAACCAGGAACTCTGCGTCCGCTGCGGCGTCTGCCGCGACACCTGCCCGCAACACGCCATCATCACCACCGCCCAGGAACCCGAACCTCCCCCCGACCAACCGGCAACACCACCAATCACGACGGCCAAACCGGTCACCACGACATCCGCGCCAGCCGGGGCGGCCGGGGCAAGCGGAGAAAGCGCGGCGACCGCGCCAGCCGGGGCCAACGGGACGGCCGGGGCCCCGGCCGCCCTGGAAACCACGGCCGAGGTATTGGCCGAACCGCCCCCGGCAGAGCCGTCGGCAGTCATCACGCTGGATGGTAAAGTCATCCCGTGGCAGGCGAACCAGACCATTTTGCAGCTCGCCGCCGCCCATGACATCGCCATTCCGACCCTGTGTCACCTGCCTGGCTGCCAGGAAAATGCCCGCTGCCTCGTCTGTTCGGTCTACGACCGTGTTCTTGGCCTTTTCGTCCCTGCCTGCGACACCCTGGCCCTAGCCGGCCACCGCTATGAAAACGATACCCCAAGCGTGGCAGCCTTCCGGCGCCGCGCCGTCGAACTTCTGCTCGACCGGCATGACCTGCGCTGCGGCGCCTGCGCCAAAAAAGACACCTGCCTGCTCCGCTTTCTCATGCGTACCTTCCGCGCCCGCAAGACAACGCCAAACCCGGCCACCACCACCGTCGTCGCGACCGGCCGCATCGCGTTCTACCCGGAACGCTGCGTACTCTGCGGACGCTGCGTGGCCCTCTCCAGACAGCGCGACGCCGGACTCTGCTTCCACCATCGCGGCGGCAAAACCCAAGTCGCCCCCCCCTGGGGACAAACCTGGGAACAAGCGACCGACAACCTGGCCGAAGAACTGATCGACATCTGCCCGGTCGGAGCCCTCTGCCAACCCCCGCCAAGCACAACCTAAACCCGACTCCGACGGAACCGAACAACACCCCGCCAGCCCCGCCAGTGGATGTGCCGAATTGTTTGGGGCTCGATTTGGCTTTGGGCGGCTTCATAAACCAACAGCGTATTCGTCCCATTGTCCTATCTGCCGTCCCATACGTCTTATAGGTCCTATATGTCCCATTCAGTGCCCTGTCGGTCCTATGCCTCCAGCCAAAGTTACGCATACGTAAAGAGCATTGGTCCTATCCCTCCTACGGCAGCCTGAAGGCTGTACTACGTACGGCAGCTTGAAGCCAAGCGCTCATCACCACATCACCTTACGCATGGCCAAAAATAAGTATTTTCGGATTAAAACCCAAAAATTCTAATGGTTTTGCGGCTTTGAATGGCAACATCCTCGGCGACAAAGTCCCTGAAATACCTGTAATCGCTCCCCGATAGTAAGGCTTTCCAAAACCTCGCGAAATTGCACCGTCCTGGGTAACAAAGCCGGATTGAAGATATATTGTATGTCTTTTCCCCGGGAGCGCCCGCCATGACGACGGCGCCGCCTGTTTCCCGGGTGCCAGGCATCGTGCCTGCCCCTTACCTTTTTCCGGCCGACCGGCCCTCGGGACGCTTCCCATGCGCCTTTTCCTGCAAAAACTCAAGCGCCGTCACTGCGACGGCCCCGGCGGCATCTCCGCCCTGCTGCCGATCGCCATTCCGATGATCCTGTCAAGCGTCTTTGACACGCTGATGACCTTCATTGACCGCCTGTACCTGGCTCATGTCGGCAAAGAACACATCGCCGCCTGCATGAGCGGCGGCATCACCTCCTGGCTATGCCTGACCTTGTTCGTAGGCCTGATCGGCTACTCCTCCACCCTCGTCGCGCACCACTACGGCGCCAAGCGGTACGGAGAATGCCCCAAGGTGGTCTTCCAAGGCATCCTCCTCGCTTTCGCCAGCTACCCGCTGGCTCTGGCGGCGTCCTATTTCGCGGCCATGACCTTCGACGTGCCCGGCCACGACCGCATCCAGCTCGAACTGGAACGCCGCTACTTCTGGTACATGGCCTTCGGCGGCATCCTCGCCCTGCTCCGGGCCGCCTTCGCCGCCTTTTTCGCCGGCATCGGCAAAACCAAAATCATCATGCAGGCCAACGCCGCCGCCCTCGTCGTCAATCTGATCGCCAACTACCTCCTGATCTTCGGCAAATTCGGCTTTCCGGCCCTGGGGATTGACGGCGCCGCCATCGGCACGCTTCTCTCCAGCGCCTGCATGACCGGCATCATCGGCCTGTCGTTCTGGCGCCATGCCCGCCAGGAACCCTTCCGGACCGGCCTTTTCGCCCGCCTGGACCGCTACAACCTCAAGGCCCTGCTCCGCTTCGGCGCCCCCAATGGCCTCGAAAACCTCCTCGGCATGGGGTCCTTCGTCGCCATCAACTCCGCCCTGCACAGCTATGGCGCCGACGTGGCCGCCGCCACCACCATCGTGTTCAGCTGGGACATGGTGATGTTCTTCCCCCTCCTCGGCCTGCAGGTCGGCGTCAGCACCCTGGTCGGACAGAACCTCGGCGCCGGCGACATCCCGTCGGCGGAAAAGTCCGCCTATTCCGGTTTCAAGATGGCCTCGGGATATTCAGCCCTGGGGGTCTTCTTCTTCTGTGTTCTCCCCCACCTGCTGGTCGGCGTCTTCACGCCGGACATCCCGGGCGTCGACTACCAGGCCGCCCGCGAACTGGCCATCCCCATGATCCGGGTCGCGTCCCTGTATCTGATGTTCGACGGCTTCATGCTGATCGCCTCCGGCGCCCTGCGCGGCGCCGGCGACACCCTGGCCGTCATGCTGATCACGACCAACATCCACTGGATTTCCGCCGGCCTGGCTCTGGGCGGCGCCCACTATTTCAACTGGCAGCCGATGACATCTTGGGTCGCCCTGGTCTTCTCCTTCATGATCGGAAGCATCGTCCTCGGCATCCGCTTCAAACTGGGACACTGGAAAAAAATCCGCATGCTGGAACCGGCCGCCTGACCAGCGCCCAAACCGCGCTATTACCGCCCACAATCGTCTGCGATCATCATTTACAGTCCACGGTCGGCCACGCCCGT
The DNA here is from genome assembly GCA_022709995.1 of Verrucomicrobiota bacterium. Lineage (GTDB taxonomy): Bacteria > Verrucomicrobiota > Lentisphaeria > Oligosphaerales > Oligosphaeraceae > JAAZKI01. The sequence goes on from JAKLHU010000040.1 coordinate 8,330, forward strand.
CCATTTCCCCCCGACGAAGACGCCGACGACGTTGCCGCGGCAGGCCCAGCCGTCATACGGGCAATTATGCGACCGGGACGCGAATTCGGCCACTTTCAAGCAATGCGGCGCGTCCAGGTCAAGAACCGTGACATCGGCGACGGCGCCGATGGTCATGGCGCCGACCGGCAGCCCCAGCAGTTCCCGCTGCCCCTCGGTAAACAACGACACCAGCCGGCGGAGGCTGAGAAACCCGGTGTGGTACAACCCGGTCAGACACAGCGCGACGGCGGCTTCCAGACCGACGATGCCGAACGGCGCCTCCAGCCAGCCGGCGGCCTTTTCCGCCTCGGCATGCGGAGCGTGGTCGGTGGCAACGCAGGAAATCGTCCCGTCCAGCACTCCGGCCAAGAGGGCTTGGCGGTCGCTTTCCTCGCGCAGCGGCGGCGCCATCTTGGCGTTGACGCCATACACCGCGGCGGCGGCATCGGTCAGAAACAGGTGATGCGGAGTGACTTCGCCGCTGACGGGCAGGCCTTCCCGGCGGGCGGCCCGCAGCATTTGCACAGAGCCGGCGGCGCTGAGATGCTGCAGATGCACCCGACAGCCGGTTTCCCGCGCCAGGGCGATGTCGCGGGCGACAATCGTCTCCTCGGCCGCGCGCGGCTGGCCTAGCAAGCGCAGCCGGGCGGCCACGGCGCCGCCATGCATGACGCCGGGCTTGGACAAACGGAAATCTTCGCAATGGTCGATCACCGGCAATCGCAGCGCGGCGGCGGCCCGCATGGCGGCCCGCATGACTGCACTGTCCTGGGGCGTGCTGCCGTCGTCCGTCAAGGCCGGGGCCCCGGCGGCCTGCATGGCCGCATAATCCGCCAGCTCTTTCCCGGCCCGGCCCAGCGTCAGAGCGCCGGCCTGCAGGACATGCACCGCGCCCCGCTCGGCGGCGCCTTGACGCACCGCCCGCACCCCCGCCGCCGAGTCAATCGCCGGCGCCGTGTTCGGCATCGCCAGGACGGTCGTGAAACCGCCCGCCGCCGCCGCCCGCGTCGCGCTGCCGATGTCCTCCTTGTGCGTCTGCCCTGGCTACCGCAAATGCACATGCAAATCAATGAAGCCAGGCGCCAGCACCAGCCCGCGCACGTCGACCCGCCGCGGCGAAACCAGAGATTCCAAGGCGGCAAAACGGCCGCCGCAAATCCCCACCTCGCGGACCTCGTCAACCCCGTTGACCGGATCAACCACCCGCGCCCCGCACAATACCATGTCCTGCTGCATCATCCCTGCCCTCGCCTGAATGTCACCACAACTCCTGCCGACTCTGACTCCCTCCCC
>JAKLHU010000400.1 GCA_022709995.1 Verrucomicrobiota bacterium
GCTTGGCCGGTTCCGGTGGCGCGCTGAGCGCCGATGCTACGGTCGGCTCCTCTTTTTGCTCAATTTCAGAATTTTGTTCGGGCGGCGCAGGCAGGACCGGGGCCTCGGGCGCGGCCTTGGCGGTGACCGGGGGCGCGGCTTTGGCCTGGAACGTGCCGGCGACCATGATTTCCGGCACGACGGCGCGTGGCGAACCCGTGGCGACGGAATCGAACACTTTGGCCTTTACCGTGCTGGTGCCGGTGAGCGGAATGCCGGCATCCTCGACGTAGACGGGGCTGCTGGCCGTCGGCGTCGTGCCGTCGGTCGTGTAGCGGAGGTGATAGCCGAAGTCCTCTTCATTGCTGAGCACGTTGACCGTCAGGGTGTCGATGAACACGCCGCGGAGAGCAGCATTCGCCGGCGGTTCTTCGTCATTGATCGGATTGGGATTGGGCGCGAGGGCGATGTCGAGCGGATCCGGCGTCCAGACGACGCGGTCGATCCAGACGCGGTTTTTGAAAGACTTGATTTCTTCGCCGTAGTCCGGGTTGTCGGCCTTTTGCGGCCCGTCGGCGATTTTCTTGCTGCCGTCATAGAACGGTTCGCTTTTGAAGAATTCGAAGACGATTTCATGGAAGGGCGTTCCGGCGAAGGCGCCATTCGGGGCTGGTCCGCCATTGACCTCCATTTCCATGTCCTCCCAGGTGTAGTCGGCGCCGTAGCCCGACAGACTTTGCAGGGGGCCTTCATTGTCGACATAGACATTGAAGGAATCCGAGTCGTCGCAGGAGGTCTTGACGAGATATGTGAGCGTGCCGGGTCCGCGGACTTTCAGATAGAGGCGGGCGGCGGCGCCGTCGTCGACGCCGGTGCTGTAGAGGCAGGAGCCGCCCCAGGCCGGGGTCGTGGTGTCGGCGGTTTTGCTGAGCACGGCCCACTTGCTGGCGCCGGCGCTGACGGAATAGATGTAGTCGCCGTTGTCGTTTTCGGCAAACCAATAGTAGATATCGCCGTCCCAGTTTTCCTTGATCAGCTGGTATTTCCAATATTCCATCTTGGTGATGGCGACGCCAGCGGGGCTGTCCAGGGCGGTGGTGGCCTGTGCGACGGTGATGGCGGCGGCCGGGTGACTTGGCAACCACAGCAGGAAGGCCAGCAGAACGGCGGCCGGGCAGGGGAAAAAAGGTCGCGGAAAAGTGCTCATGGGCGCGTGATTCCTTCGGCAAAAAAGCTTTCTCCGGCCATGACGGCCGGTCAGGTAGAGGGGAACGGCCGCGGCCAAGCAACGGCCTGGCGGCGGCGGCCCTGCGGCCGGGTGTCAAATCCGGTTCAAACGGCTATATTATTATATGTTTCATCCGGTCGATTGCAAGTCAGACTCAGGCAGGGCCGGGATGGCTTCGGTATTTTCATGCTTTCATACACGTAACGCGCAGGAGGATGACATGTATGTAGGACGCATCGTCGCCGTGGGGCGGACTTGTTCCGGCCGCGGGGCCGCGCTGTATCGGGTGTCGTCGCGGTCTTTTCCCAATCGGGAAGCGAAGATTCTGGAGCGGGCGATTGGGATCGTTCCCAAGCCGGGCTTTGAGAACGACATTCAGAAAAATCCGTATATCGCGTACAACTGTCTGCGGCTGGCGCGCGGCTTTGCCGTCGTGAGCAACGGCTCGCACACGGATCCGGTGGCGGAAAAAATTGCCGCCGGGCTGCCGCCGCGCGATGCGCTGGCCGGGGTGATGCTGGCCATGGACTACGAGCATGACAGCCTGGACACGCCGCGCATCGCCGGGGTGGTGACTCCGGACGGCGCTTGCGGCTGGCTGGCGATTGTCCGCAAAGATGCCTTGCTGGTGCGTGAATTCGCCCTGCGGGCCGGGCAGGCGTTCTATGTCTGCACGTATGAGCGCCACGACCCGTCGCCGGCCCAGGAAGATCGCGGCTTTGACGTCGCCTCCGCCGCCGAAGCCTGCGACTATGTCCTTGGCCGCGGCGTGTTCGCCGATTTTGAAAAGCCCGTTTCCGCCGCTTGCGCCCTTGCCGGCGCCGATGGCGTCTTCCAGACGGCGATTGCCTGAAAAGGGCGATTGGGCCGCCTTGGGCCACATATCACGGCGATTCGCGGCCGGCCGTCCTCCAATCAAGGCATGAAAAAACCGGCCTACGCTGGTATTGGCGCCGACCGGTTTGCCGCTGATACTTCCAGAGGAAGGCAGTCAGCGTTTGGCGAGACTTTCCTTGGCCGCCATTTTGGCTTCCAATTGGGATTGCATCTGTTTGATGTCCTCGTTCAAGAGCGAGACATCGGCCTTGCGGATCGCGGCCGTAATGGCTTCCCGGTTGGCGGCCGGGAGGACTTTCCAGAATTTCCACGACAGCAGCAGGGCGCCGTATTCTTCCATCAACTTGGGAGCCAAAACGCGCATTTCCTTCGCGGCGGTCCGCCCTTTGGCCAGCTTGGCCTTCAGGGAATCATCCATCACTCGTTTCGCCATTTTTTTTCTCCTGTGTCAATGCTTCCTGATGCTTGCTGATGCCGGTTGCCGGGAAAAAAAGCGCCTTTGCCATAGCAAGAGCCGGCGCTTATCCCGGCGGAAGAAATTACCTTTTTCTTAGTGTGCTGTATATTATAGCGCGGTTGTTGTAAAAATCGTTAATGTGCGAAATCTTGTGATAGGAGAAGATATTTGACAAGGTGCATCTGAATCCTTATTTTGATGCGGTTACCAAACCTACCAAAACAAGGAGATTCAAATGCAAGGGAAAATTAGCATGGATTTGACGTTTTGCAATTCGGAGGACAAGTTTTCATTCGATGAGCTGGTCCAGAAGGTTGCGGATGCTTTTGAGCACAAGGCCATCGCCGAGCTGCTAAAATTGATTCTTGGGCTCATTCAGGAAGTCTTGCTGAGCAGGATTTTTGCCGGCCGGACGCACTGCCCCGAATGTTCGGACGGTAAACTTGCACTCAACGGTGGGTATAACCGCAGCATCCGCACGAGTGTTGGCGAGCTCAC
>JAKLHU010000401.1 GCA_022709995.1 Verrucomicrobiota bacterium
AAGTGCTCAGTTACCCATGGCTCCTATGTTACATGGCCGGATAACCGGGGAATGGGGAGCAGGCTAAAGCCTGAACACCATACGCCGCCTGGTCGGCCGCGGCGGCGCCGGCCGGTGGTTATTGTTTTTTCTTCAGTTTCAGGTCATCCAGCCAGATGGACGCTTCCTGGCCGGTCGGGTTGGAGATTTCCAGTTGCAGGCGGAAAGTCCCGTTGGCGGCGTGGGGCAGGTCGGCCGGGGCAAACAGGAATTCGCGCCAGCCTTTGGCGTCGACGAATCCATTCGGCAATTCCGGCAGGGCGCAGGCGCCGGTCTGGCCGTCATGTTCCCAGGCGAGGGTCGGTTGCAGGATGAGTCCGGAGGGATTTTTGACCCAGCCGCTGAACACCCAGCCGGTTCCCGGCATGGCCCTGACGGCGACGCGGCTGGTGGCCGCGGCGCCTTGTCCGGCCGGCAGTCGCGTCAGCAGGGAACAGCCTTGGCCGGCATGATAGTTCGCCATGCCGTTGTGGATGTCGTCATGGTTGTCGTGCCGTGTGATGCTCATCACGTCCGGGGCCAGGTCCCAGGCGAAGTCGCCGAATTCAAAGGCTCCGTTGACGAGGTAGTTGAACAGGCCTTTGCGGGCGGCCAGAAGATGATCCTGGGCGACGCGGTGCCATGGGCGCAGTTCGGGGCGGTTGCCATACATCATCAGGCCGAGGTCCAAGGCGTTGCTGCCCTGGAGTTCGCACAGGCGCCGTTCCCGTGCCTCGCCCGCTTTGACCGCGGCCTGCAGGACGTCGACAATCAGCTTGTCGTCCAGGACCGTGTGCTCGGAAGCCGGGAAGGTGAACACCAGCGGCACCCCGAGGCCGGCGGCCTGCTGGTAGGAACGGACCATCGCCGCGAAAATCTCGGCATACAGGAGCCCGTCGCGGAAGAATTGGACGCGCTCCCGCTGCCGGGCGTCGTCGGCGCCGCGCTCGGCCTGCTGGAGGAGTCGGCGGGCGCTGGCGAGCAGTTCCGGCGAGAACATGACGGCAAAGCCGTTGAATTTGTCGGCGTAGTCGATGGACTTGCCGGCTTCCAGCTGGCGTCTGGCCCAGGTCTGGGTGGTGTTTTCCAGCAACTCGAAATATTCGCTCATCGTCTCGGCGGCCGGCCCGAAGGCGGCGGTGCAGAAGTCGTTGACGATGTCTTCGCGGGACCGTTCGGGGTTCCACATCAAGGCGGCGAGCAGGTAGTAGTTCAAGGCGTTGTTGGCAAAGTCCTTGCCGCCTTCCCCGTACAGGCCGATGGCGCCATTTTCATGCAGCAGCCGGATGTTCTCCGCAATGGCCCTGGTGTGCAGCCAGGGCAGGCTGCAGTAATAGTGCGTCCCCCAGTATTCGCGGCCGACGAATTTGGCGCCGAGCCGGGCAAAGGCCTGCAGGCGGTCGCGCAGGCCCTGGCGGGCGGCCTCGGTGGCCAGTTCGCCGCAGGAATAGGTCGCCGAGATGTAGACGTTGTCGGGCAACGGCCGCAGGTCCTTTGGAATGCCGGAAAAGAAGGAATAGGAGAAAATCCCGATTTTGGCCCGCGGATTGAGTTCTTTGGCCTGGGTGGCGACCGCGCGGACGAACGCGAAGATGCGGTCGGTCAGGTCGACGCGGCCAAAGGCGTTGTCCCACGGAATTGTGTCTTCCGCCTTGCAGGCCGCGCATTCGCAGAAAAGGTAGCCGTCATTGGGCGAAATCGGCATGATGTGCGCACTGTCCGTCGCCGCGATTTTTTGCGCGAAGAGGCGTCGGACTTCGGGGTTGGACGTGCAGAGCTGGCCGGTTTGGCGGGTGGGGACTGCGGGCTTGTCCGGGCCGATCCAGTTCTGCGGGGAGACCAGGGAGAAGTATTCCGGATGGGCGGCGAAGTCCTGGTTGGGAATATAGAAGGGGAAGTAATGGTTGAAGCCGCTGGTGCCGCGGTAGCCGAAGACGGAGCGTCCGAAGCGCTGGCGTCGCCTCCAGACGGCGAGGTCGTCGTTTTCGTTACGGGCTTTCAGACGATAGCCGAAGCTGGGGTCGCGGATGGCGAAGACGGGGGCATCCGTCAACTCGCCGACCGGAAGGCGCAGGGTGTCCCGTTGGGGGAGGACTTCACCGAGGGGTCCCGGCCAGAGCCATCGGGCGCCGCAGTCGCGGCTGAGGAAGTCCTCGGCCGCCCAGCAGGTGCCGGTGAACGTGCCGGCGTCATTGCCCCACAAGTACATGCGACCGTCGGCGGTGACGGTTCGGGCGAGCCACTCCCGGTCCTCGGCGCCAGAACTTTTTCTGCGCAGCGGTTCCGGGACCAGGCTGGCGCCGACCACGATGGCGGGACCATCGCTTGGCAGCTCCGCGGCGGTTTTGATTTCCTGGGCGGTGAAGTCCTGGCGGAAGATGCGCTGCAGGCATTCCGTCAGTTCTGCCGCCGCTGTCCTGGCGATGGGCTGGTCGGCATGGTAGATCAGGGACACTGGCGTGGTCGCTTCGCCGAGGAAAAGACCGCGTGGCGGCGGCGTCTGGGCGATGGCGTTCAGGCCGAGGGCGCTGAGCAGGAAAACCGGAAGGCGTCGGGGCATGGCAATATCCTTGTGCTTGAGCGATGCGGCTGGCGGGCCTCGGCCGGAGGCGGCGCCAAGAGGGATTTGGTGAATGGAGCAATACCATAACATCTGGGCGGCAAAAAACCACCGGCGTCAGGGCCGTGTATCGGGAGACGGCCCCCCGAAGTGGCACGGGCTTGAAGGCTCGGGTCACCTCTGCCCGTGTCGCCTCTGCACGTCCGCGTCTACCATTGCCGCAACGTCTTTCCTGGCTCGGCGCACTTATTTCGGGGGCCTCCACTGGTGTCTTTGCCGCTCCGCGGCTGTCAGGGATAAACCTGACGCTACCCAAGTGGGCGGGATTGCCTTCTATGCGTAATCGGTCACCCATTGAGAATTGAGCGATAGAGGAGTCAACGCTTGAGCGCCTCAGGGCCTGAGGCGCCACCTTG
>JAKLHU010000402.1 GCA_022709995.1 Verrucomicrobiota bacterium
GCGAACAATCGCCGCGCCAGCACCCTGGAGGTCTTCGCGGTCCAGGCGAGGTGCCTGCGGTTCCTGGCATCGAGGTGCGGCGCATCCGGCCGTGCGCCACCGAGCGGCACGTACAGCCGGGCATCGTCGGCGAACTCCAGCTCGATCACTTCCTGCAGTTCGCCGCTGCTTTCGAGATGGCGAATGCCATGGTAGACGCAGATGCCGTGGGTGACGTGCACGGCCAGCTCGCCATCCTCCAGCTCCATCGCCTCGCGGACGACCTGGTCATGGCGATAATCCACATGCTTGCGCCGCCGTATCGGCGCTTTCCGGCCAAACAGCTCCCGGTCGCTCAGCAGGACCAGACGCACGTCGGGCAATAGCAGACCGCGGTCGAGTTCCTGCTCTTCGACCAGAATCGGCAGATCGCGCGCCTTTTCGTCCTCCTGGAGCATCTCCCGGAAGCGTTCGGCCTCGCCGGAACCGGCGCAGCAGGCCACCACGGTATAGTCGTTGGCGGCCCACCGCGCCAAGCCGTCCCGCAGTTGCTGCCAATGCCACAGGGCCGCGCCGTCGCCAAGCTCCGGCAGCATGCCCGCCAGCTCCGCTCCCAGGCTGAGAGCGTCAAGCCGATGCACCGGCGCGGACCCGGTCCCGGCTCCCGTCGCCGCCCCGGCGTCGGCGCCGAGATCGGGGTTCTCGGCCGGGCCGGTCAGCAGTTGGACGGTCACGGCGGTCGTCATGGCGTCCTGCCACTGCGTCGGCAGTTCATCGCCGCCATAGGTCGCCAGATGCTCGGCAATGACCTCGGGGCTGCATAGCACCAGGGGCGTTGCCGGGGGAAAATACGCCCGGACGGTTGAACTGGCCTCCTCCGGCGCGGCCAGGACCGCGACCCCGCGCGGGACAATCCGCAGTTCGTCCACATCCCGGAACGACACCTGGCTGTCGGGCATGAAAAAACGCATCCGATCAATCTCGTCACCCCAGAATTCCAAGCGCACCGGGGCGTCGTAGAGGGGCGAATAAATATCGATGATGCCGCCGCGCCGCGAGAATTCGCCGGGTTCGTGGACTTCGAATTCATTGTCGTAATCAAGGGCGACGAGGCGTTTGGCCAGGCTTTCGAGGTCGACTGTGTCGCCGCGGCGCAAGGTGAAGGTGCGCTCTTGGAAGCCGGCCGGGGAAATGGTCGCCGACAGCAGGACGGCGGCGGTGGTGACATAGATGGCCGGCTGGCCGGACAGCACGGCTTCCAGGGCGGCGCAGCGGCCGGCCTCGTTTTCCGGCACCCACTGCTGGCGGCTGAGGGCGACTTCCGGCAGCGGAATCACCAGCCGGTCGTCGCCGAGCAGTTTCCGGAAGACTTCCAGGCTGGCGGCGACGGCGTCCAGCCGGCTGCTGTCCGCCGTCACGACGACCAGGCTGCCGGCCCGGGAGGCCATGACCTGCGCCAGGCCGGCCGACAGCAAATCCTCGTCATGCAACGCCAGACGGCACGACCCCGGCGGCAACCCGCCGCCGCGCGCCCAGGATCTGAATTTTTCCCGCCACTCGGCCATGGTGATTCGCTTGTGACTTGATGTTCGCGCCAGCGGTTTGCCTGACGCCAAAAAGCCCAGGACAGCCATCCGGCTCTCCTGGGCGACATGGCCTACAGCGACCCAACGCCTGGCGTTGAGCGCCGCCGCCGGTTCGACGGCGGGCAACTATCTGGCCGCGGCCCGCCGTCCCCGTGTCACTTTGGACAACGACTGCCGCCGAAAGTTACCTTTGCGGGCGAAAGTCATGAGGTGACGGTTCTGCGCGCCGGAACGGCCCCCCTGCGACACGCCGCGGCGGCCAACGGCCGGCCGGCGGCCGCGCTGCCAGTTCGGCCGCCTTCCGCCTTAAAAAGCCATGTTAAGCTTGACGCCCCAGACGAAATTGCAATCGTTGTTGATGTCGTTCGCCCGGAATTTCTCGCGGATGTCGTGATCCAGGGCCCAGGCGACAATCATGTAGGGTCCAAAGGCGATGTTCTCAGTGATCTGGTACTTCAGGTCCGTGACCAGAACCGCTGAAATCAAGGCATTCTTGTAGGCGTCCGAATCCTTGTAGGTGCCGGGGCCCTCGTCGACATAGCCGCCGTTCCAGCGCGTGTTGCCCCAGATCAGATCAAGCGCGGTCCCGAACAGCAGTTTCTCGCTGATGAATTCTACCGGCATTTCATGGCTGATGCCGGCTTCGATCCACCAGGTGTCATTCTCGTAGTCCCAGTTGACGATCATCTTGGGGGAGAGCAGGACGTCTTCGAGCATGACGCCGAGATTGAGCTCCTGGGTGTCCCAGGCGGCCGCCCGCGGATAGTCGAAGTAGATCCAGCCCAGGCCGATGGTTATGCTCTCAACCAGAGGAATGTCCGTGAACTGATATTCATAGCCCAGGTAGTAGTTCCACTCTTCCGGCTCGTTGTCGTAGCCATTCGCGTCGGTGAAGTCATGGCAGGCCCAGACACCGGCGTAGAAGCCCTTCAGGGACAGGCAGAGGTCCGCCTGCAGGACCGGATCGGGATTCCAGACTTCGCCTTTGTAAATGTAGCGCGAGCCCCAATCCAGCAAAAAGTCGACTCCTGGACGCCATTCGCTGCTTTCCTCCGGCTGGATGAGCTTCTCCTGAGCGAGCGCCGCCGTTCCCGACACTACCAGCGCAACCACCAACATCCAAGCAGCACGACTGATGTTTTTCATCTCCTTGCCTTTCCTGATCAAAGAAAACACTGAAAATCACGGTGCGCCCAACCTGGAACGCATCCTACCAATATAACCACGTCCACGCCGGAACGCAATCCCCCGCGGCGGCAATTGGCCGGCCGGGGCGGTTTCCCGCCGCGCCAAGGTGGCGCCTCCGGCCCTGAGGCGCCAGGGCGTTGACTCCTCAAGTGCTCAGTTGTCAATGGCTCCTATGTTACATGGCCGGATAACCGGGGAATGGGGAGCAGGCTAAAGCCTGAACACCATACGCCGCCG
>JAKLHU010000403.1 GCA_022709995.1 Verrucomicrobiota bacterium
TGAACTACATACGCCGCCGCCCACCCAAGGAGCCTGTAACCTGCAAATTGTCCCAGCGGAGCGCCGGGTTGTACACTGACCGCTTACTCGGCCGCGCCGATTTTTCCGTCGCGCGGAATGGCGGGGGAGGCCACCTGTTGCTATATTTATGGTTTCGTTCACAGTCGTTCTCACCAGCTATCCGGGACGCATGACATGCAAGCGACCTTCACGCGCCTTTTCCTGTCCAAACGCTACCCGCTGCGGATCAGCCGCGGTGTCAGCGCCGGCTCCGAAAACCTCTTCCTGGCGGTACGCTTTCTAGGCCGGACCGGCCTGGGCGAACTGGCCGGAACCACGACCGAAGACGGCGAAAACTGCGACACCGGCCTGGCGGAACTGACCCCGTTTCTGACGACCATCCCGGCGGAACAGCAGTCCATCCAGGATCTCTGGCAGCAGGCCCGCGCGGCCGGCATCCGGCCGCGGGCGCTGGCCGCCCTCGACATGGCCCTCTGGGACGCCCTCGGCAAAGCCGCCAAGATGCCGCTCTGGAAAATCCTCGGCCTCGCCCCCAGAGCCGTGCCGACCTCGCTCACCATCGGCATCAACCCACCGGAAATCACCCGCGAGCGCGTGCCCGAAATCCTCCACCGCACCAAAGCCAAATTCCTCAAGGTCAAGCTCGGCTCTCCCGACGGCCTGGAGGCCGACAAGGAGCATTTCCTCGCCGCCCGGCAAGCCGCCGCCCCCTTCGGCGTCGGCATCCGAGTCGACGCCAATGGCGGCTGGTCGCTGGCGCAAGCCCTCCAGATGCAAACCTGGCTGGCGGAGCGGGGCGTCGACTACATCGAACAGCCCCTGGTCAAAGGCGCCGAAGACCAGCTGCCGGAACTGTTCCGGAAACGCGTCCTGCCCATCTATGCCGACGAATCCTGCTGGTTCGCGGAAGACGTCCCCAAACTGGCAGACCGCGTCGACGGGGTCAACCTGAAGCTGATGAAATGCGGCGGGCCGACGGAGGCCTTGCGCATCGTCGCCGCCGCCCGCGCCCACGGCCTCAAAACCATGATCGGATGCATGGGCGAATCCTCGGTCGCCATCTCGGCCGGCGCCGCCTTGAGCGCCCTGTTCGACCATATCGACCTTGATTCCCACTTGAATCTGACCAACGACCCCGCCACCGGCGCCGACCTCGTCAACGGCTGCGTCATTCCCAATGACCGGCCCGGGCACGGCGCCGTCATCCCCGGATGGCCCAATGACTTCGAACCATAAGTCCTAAATTAAGTTAAGTCCAAGGCCGTCGGGCCGGCCCGACGGCCCGACCCAAACGTCTGGTCTGGCCCGACTCGACCGATTCCGCCGCCCGCCCACGCGCTTCCCCCTTCCCGCCCAAACAGCCCCTCCCCTCAACCGCGAAAGTTCTCCCGACCATGCTTACTCCCGACCTGCCTCTCGCCATCTACATGGAAGACACCTTCGGCAAACCCTTCGGCAAGATGGGCTATGGCATCCTCCGCTTCTCCCGGAACCCGGTCGTCGCCATTATCGACAGCACTCAAGCCGGCCAGAAAGCCGGTGACGTCATGCCGAAGTCGCCGCGACCGGACTGCCCGATCGTCGCCACCGTCGCGGAGGCCGTCGCTCGCGGCGCGAAGGCCCTCCTGCTTGGCAGCGCGCCTTCCGGAGGCCTGATTCCGGACAACTGGTACCCGGCCCTCGACCAGGCCGTCACGGCGGGGCTTTCCCTCGTCAACGGCCTCCACCAGCGCCTCAACGACCGCTATTCCAACCTGAAACCCGGGCAATGGATCTGGGACATCCGCCAGGAACCGGCCGGACTCGGCGTCGGCAAGGGCCGCGCCCGCGAACTGGCCGCCCAGCGCGTCCTGATCGTCGGCACCGACATGGCCAACGGCAAAATGACGACCGGCCTGCTGATGCTGGAGGAAGCCCGGCGGCGCGGTGTCAAGGCCAACTTCCTGGCCACCGGCCAGATCGGCATCGCCATCTGTGGCAGTGGCGTCCCGCTCGACGCCATCAAGCTCGACTACGCCTGCGGCGCCATCGAAAAAGGCGTCCTGGAGCTGGCCGACGCCGACCTGATCATTGTCGAGGGCCAGGGCTCCCTGCTGCATCCCGGCAGCACGGCGACGCTGCCGCTCCTGCGCGGCTCCTGCCCCACGGCCATGATCCTCAACCACCGCGCCGACCGACTCACCCTGCGCGACTTCGCCTGGCTGAAAATCCCGCCCCTTTCCGAAGTGGCCGCCTTGTATGAAGCGGTCGCCTCCTGCTGCGGCGCCTTCCCAGCCGCCAAAGTCACCGGCATCGCCCTCAACACCGCCGAACTGACCGACGCCGAAGCCCAGGCGGCCATCGCCCGCTTTGAAGACGAAACCGGCCTGCCCGCCACCGACTGCGTCCGCTACGGCGCCGAAAAGCTGGTCGATTCACTCCGGCTTTGAGCCCGCCCCCCGGCGACGGCGCGACGACGCTATCCCCTTCCCCAGCCCGACCTTGAGCCCTCCGGAAAACGCCGGCGGGATTGCTCACCCGGATTCATCCAGTCCTTTCCACGGATTCCCCCATGTATCCAACCGAAGTCATCATTCATCTCGACGCGCTGCGCCGCAACTACCGGGATTTGCAACGTCACGCCGGATCGTGCGAACTGGTTCCGGTCATCAAATCGGATGCCTACGGCCACGGCCTCGCCCCGGCCGGCATGGCTTTTCTCTCGGCCGGCGCCAAACGCCTGGCCGTGTTTCGCCTTGACGAAGCCCTGGCTCTGCGGCAAGCCGGCGTCACCGCGCCGGTCTGGGTGCTGCTGGGGGCCCTGCCGGCAGAAGCGGAGAAGGCGCTGGCGCCAGACCTGCGCTCGGTGTGGACCAAGAGAGATTGGAAATCGCTTCGCACGCATCTGGCGCGCACGAAAGCGGAAGAAAAAGTCAGCACGACGCATTTCGTGGGCAAGGTGGTGCTCGTCGGCTCCCAGGAGAATGGCA
>JAKLHU010000404.1 GCA_022709995.1 Verrucomicrobiota bacterium
GCCGCCCCGGCCCCCGCCGCTCAGGCCGCCCCCGCTCCGGCCGCTCCGGCCGCTCCGGCCGCCGGCAGCACCGCCGTCGACAAACCAGCAGCCCAACTCTGAGCGGAGGCCAGACATGCTATCCAAATTCTTTCTCCAACGGCCGGTCTTCGCCTGGGTCATCGCCATTTTCATCATGCTCCTGGGCGGCCTCGCCATTTACAATCTGCCGGTGGCGCAGTACCCCAACCTGGCCCCGCCATCCATCGCCATCACCGCCAGCTACCCGGGCGCATCCGCCGAAACCGTCGAAAACAGCGTCACCCAGGTCATCGAACAAAAAATGACCGGCCTCGACGGCATGATCTACCTGTCGTCGACAAGTGACTCCGCCGGCAACGCCCGCCTCGAACTGACCTTCGCGCCCGGCACCGACCCGGACCTGGCCTGGACCAAGGTCCAGAACAAGCTCCAGCCAGCCCTGGCCAGCCTGCCGGATGTCGTCCAGCGCAGCGGCGTGCTCGTCAACAAGTCCACCCGCAACTACCTGATCATGGTCGGCTTCGTGTCGGAAGACGGCACCATGTCCGACATCGACATCGGCGACTATGCCGCCTCCAACGTCGAAGACATCCTCGCCCGCGTCCCCGGCGTCGGCGAAGTCGAACGCTTCGCCAAGGAATACGCCATGCGCGTCTGGCTCGACATCGACCGCCTCAATGACTTCAACCTCACGGTGGAAGAAGTCGTCGCCGCCCTCAGAAGCTACAACGTCGAAGTGTCAGCCGGACAATTCGGCGGTTCACCGGCGGTGGACGGCCAGCGCCTCAACGCCTCCATCGTCATCCAGAACCTGCTGCAGACACCGGAGGAATTCGCCGCCATCCCGATCCGCACCAACGCCAGCGGCGCCGTCGTCCGCGTCCGCGACATCGGCCGCACGGAACTGGGCACGACCTTCTATGACGTCGGCGTGCTCTACAACGGCCATCCCGCCGCCATGCTCGCGGTGCGCCAGACGCCAGGCGCCAACGCCCTCACCACCGCCAACGCCATCAAGGAAAAAATGCAGGAGCTGAGCCGGAATTTCCCGGCTGGGATCAAAGTCGTCTATCCTTTCGATACCACGCCCTTTGTCAAGGTCGCGATCATGGAAGCGGTCAAGTCTCTGTTCCAGGCCATCGCCCTGGTCTTCCTGGTCATGCTCCTGTTCATGGGCAATGTCCGCGCCACCCTGATTCCGACGATTGCGGTGCCGGTCGTCCTGCTGGGCACCTGCGGCGCCCTGGCCGTCTTCGGATTTTCCATCAACATGCTCACCATGTTCGCCATGGTCATCGCCATCGGACTGCTCGTCGACGACACCATCGTGGTCGTGGAAAACGTCGAACGGCTGATGAGCGAAGAGGGGCTTTCGCCCTACGACGCCACCGCCAAGTCCATGGAACAGGTGACCAGCGCCTTAATCGGCTTCACCCTCGTGCTTGCCGCCTTGTTCGGCCCCATGGCCTTCTTCAGCGGCTCGACCGGCATCATCTACCGGCAATTCTCCATCACGGTCGTGACCTCCATGGTCCTGTCCGTGTCGGTCGCGCTGATCCTCACCCCGGTGCTCTGCGCCACCATTCTCAAACCCGTAAGCAAAGGCCACGAAGCCGCCGAAGGCACCCTGAAACTCCTGCGGCCGTTCCTGCTCTGGTTCGACCGCGGCTTCATCCGCTTCCGGGACGCCGTCGTCGCCATCGTCGGCTACGGCCTGGCCCGGAAAGTCCGTTTCGTCCTCGTCTACATTCTCATCGTCGGCGGCCTGCTGGTCCTGGTCAAACGGATTTCCACCAGCTATCTTCCGGACGAGGACCAGGGCATCCTGCTCACCCAGGTGATGCTGCAGACCGGCGCCACTCTCGAACAAACCCAGAAAATTCTGAATGACATCCGGGCCTATTATTTGGAACAGGAAGCCGAAGCCGTTGAATCTTGCGCCACCATCGCCGGCGCCGGCTTCTCCGGCCAGGCCCAGAACAACGGCATGGTCTTCGTCAAACTCAAGGAATGGCACCTGCGCCAACGGCCGGACCTGCACGCCCAAGCCGTCGCCCGGCGCTCCACCATCCATTTCGCCGCCTACCGCAACGCCATGGTGTTCTCGTTCCCCCCGCCCGCCATCGCCGAGCTGGGCACCGCCCAGGGCTTCGACTTCATGCTCGTCGACCGCGCCGGCGCCGGCCACGAGGCTCTGCTCAACGCCCGCAACCAGCTCATCGGCATGGCCATGCAGGACCCGCGCCTCGCCAGCATCAGGCCCAATGGCATGGAAGACGTGCCGGAATACCGCGTCGACGTCAACTGGGAAAAAGTCGGCGCCCAGAAATTGTCGATCACCTCGGTGCATAACACCATCTCCGCCGCTTTCGGCAGCGCCTACGTCAACGACTACATCCAGGGCGGCCGCATCAAGCGCGTGTTCGTCCAGGCCGACGCCCCGTTTCGAATGCTGCCGGAGGACATGGACAAACTCCACGTCCGCAACCAGGAAGGCAAAATGGTTCCGTACCGCGCCTTTGCCCAAGGCCGCTGGTCGAGCGGTTCGCCGCAGCTGGAACGCTTCAATGCCGCGCCCTCGGTCAATCTGTGGGGGCAGGCCGCCCCGGGCTACAGCTCTGGCGACGCCATGCAGGCGATGGAAGCACTGACCGCCAAGCTGCCGCCGGGCTTTGACTACGACTGGACCGGCCTGTCCTACCAGGAACGCCAATCGACCGCGCAAACCGGCCTGCTCTATGTCTTTTCCGTTCTCATCGTCTTCCTCTTCCTGGCGGCCCTGTACGGCAAATGGGACATCCCGATCGCCGTGCTGCTCATCCTCCCGCTTGGCGTCGTCGGCGGTTTCATCAGCTCCATGCTGCGCGGCCTGCCCAGCGACGTCTATTTTCAAATCGGCATGCTCAACACCCTCGGACTGGCCACCAAGAACGCCATCCTGATCGTCCAGTTCGCCATGAGCAACGTC
>JAKLHU010000405.1 GCA_022709995.1 Verrucomicrobiota bacterium
GTGCTGACCGGTGAATTTCTGGACGACGGTTCGCTGCGGGTTCTCGGTCACGGCGAATTGCCGTCGCTGAAGATGTCCAAAGGTGAGATCACCGACGCGAGGTTTGTCCTGGAGCAATTGCGGCGGGCGATGAGCCAGGTGGAGGAGGAGTCGGGGCTTGACATCAGCCGCTGGCCGGTGTTTCTGGCGTTGTCGGGGCGGCACCTGCGCATTCAGAACAACGTGGGGCGGGTTGACGTCAAGGGCGCTGGCGGCCGGGTATCGGAGGAGGACATGGTGGCGGCGGCGAAGCTGGCGAACAGCATCGCGATTGCCGACGACCAGGTTCCGTTGCACAGTTACATGCGTTTTCATCGGTTGGACGACGGCCGCGAGCTTTTGAACGCGGTCGGCCAGGGCTCGTCGACGTTGGAGGTCGAACTGCAGTACGTGCTCGGGAACCGTCAGCGGATCAACACGGCCTGCGGAGTCGTTGCCGACGCTCTGGGGACGCGGGCGGCGGCGGCGATATACACGCCGCTGGTTATCGGCTGCGCGTCGTTGCGTGGCGAGGACTTGTCGGAGGGCTGTTTGTCGATTGACGTGGGAGCGGGGACGACGTCGTATTCGGTTTTGACGTCGATCGGCTGCCTGCAATGCGGCCAGTACACGATTGGCTGCGAGCAGCTGGCGAACGACTTGTCGGTTGCTTTTCAGATCACGATCGACGCGGGCCGGAAGCTGGTTCGCGAGTTAAGCGCTTTAGGGTGCAGCGCCAAGGCGCAGAGTTCGTCTCTCGGCCGGCAGATTTATCTGGATCGTTCCCGGAAGAGCAAGGCCATGCCGGCGGAGGGCATAGAGCAGGTGATTGAGCTTCGTTTGCGGGAATTGTTTGAGCTGTTGCGGCAGGATTTGACGGAGAGCGGGGCCTGGCAGTGGGTGAAAGGTGAGGTGCTGCTGTCTGGCGGCGGCGCCCGGATTCCGGGCCTGCTGGAGATAGCGCGGGAGGTGCTGCAGCATCCCGTTTCCCTGGCGCGGCCCTATCAGACCAGCGGCCCCTCGGCGGTGGTGGCTTCACCGGGTTACATCACGGCCATTGGTCTGCTGCGCTGTGGCCAGCGCGACTTGCGGGTGCAGCAGGAGCGGGACATGGAGCCGTCGCGGCTGGGCGACTCCCTGAAGTTGGTCAAGCAATTTTTCCGGGTTCTGGTCAATTGGTAGCCGCCGGGATTGGCGGCAAGGGTGTCATCTGACGATGGAAGAGCAGAAGCAGCTGGTAATCATAGGGTTTGGTCCAGGCGGGATGCGGGCGGCGGAAAGTCTCCGTGGGCAGCGTTCCGGGCCGGTGGCGGCCTATGTGTTGGCGGGGACGGATTTTCCGGAGGGTGCGGAGTCGGTTGAGCGGCTTGATTTGTCGGCGGGTGTGGAACCGTGCGCATCGCAGTTGGGTCAAATCATCATTGGCGCCCGTCTCGCCCTTCTGGTTGCCGATTTTGGTTTTCCGGCCGGGGCGGCGGCGGTGTCGGCGGCCCGGCAATGCCGCGAGCAGTCGACGCCGTGTTTGGCGGTGGTCGCCCTGCCCTTCAGCCAGGCGGCGGCGGAGCGGCGGCAGGAAGCGGATTTGGCGTACGCCGATCTTCTGGAGGAATCGGACTTGGCGATCGGCCTGGATTCCGATTTGCTGGCCTCGAGCCTTCCCGACCGGTCGCCGGCGGAGCTGGACAAGGCGGCGGCCAAGTGGCTGCTGGAATGCGCCCGGGGGGTGCTGGCGCCGTTTACGCCGCCGGCCGGGAAAGCCGCCGGCAAGACGGCGGCGACACGCGGGGCGCCGGAGCAGCTCAGCCTGGAGCTTTCGGAAATGACGCCCGGGATTTTCAGCAGCGACAATCCGAGCCAATACCGCGGCCAGAACTACGACATTCCGACCTTTCAGCGGAAAGGGATAAAGATTTGCCGGTAGGGCCAGCCGCAGGCGACTGGCACCCGAAGCCGGTAAGGCTGGCAGTGGAAGCCGGCCGCCAGCGGCCGGTCACAGGACAAAGCAAAGGCAGCGGCAAGCCAATATTTTTAAGGAAAGCAGACAGGCACATGGAAAAAGAGCTCAAAGTCATCGCCGGCCTCTCGCGGCGCTATGGCGCCGATTCGGCCTATGTTTTTTTGGGCGGCGGCAACACGTCGGTCAAGAACGACACCAGGTTGTACATCAAACCCAGCGGCGCGGCCTTGGCGACGATCAGCCCCGAGCAGTTTCTGCCTTTGGACCGGGCGCTGCTGCGGCGGATTTTCACGGAGGCGCTGCCGGCCGACGTCTCGGCCCGGGAGCAGGCAGCGAAATTTTATCTTGAAGCTTCGGTCTGCCCGCCCGGTTCCGGCCGTCCTTCGGTGGAGGCTCCGCTGCACGAGGCCATCGCCTACCGTTACGTCGTGCATCTTCACCCGGCGCTGGTCAACGGCATGACTTGCGGCCAGGGCGGGCGGGCGGCCTGCCAACGGCTGTTTCCGGACGCGCTGTGGGTCGACTACTGCGACCCGGGCTACACTCTGGCCATGCGGGTCAAGGCGGCGCTGGACGCGGCCACGACGGCCTGCGGCCGGCAGCCGCAGGTGATTTTCCTGCAGAATCACGGCGTCTTTGTCGGCGCCGACAGTGAAACTGGGATCATCGGCATCTATGACGCCATGTTGGCGACGCTGCGGTCCGCCTGCCTGGCGGCCGGGGTGTCCGTCGAGGCGCCGGCGCCGGGCGGCGAAGCGCCCTTGGCAGCGGTGCTGGCGGCGGCGCCGGCGTTGCGGACGCTGCTGGGCGATGCCGGCCGGGGCGAGCGCGCCATCGTGCACAGCGCCGGGCTCGGGTCGGCGTTTGCCGGCCCGTTGACACCGGATCACATCGTGTACGCCAAGAGTTTTGCGTACCGCGGGGATGGTTCGCGGGCCAGCCTGGCCGCCTTCCAGGCCGAGCGCGGCTATCTGCCGAAAGTGCTGGCGTTGCCGGAGGCC
>JAKLHU010000406.1 GCA_022709995.1 Verrucomicrobiota bacterium
GATTCCGGTCACGCCATGGGGCGGCGGTTCCGGGTCCCAGGGCGGCGCGCTGCCGATGTACGGCGGCATTGTCCTCGACACCAAGCGCCTCAACAAGGTGATCGCCGTCGACCCGGTGTCCATGACAGTCACCGCCGAAACCGGCATCATCATGCAGCACCTGGAATGGGAAGTCGAAAAGGCCGGCTTCTCGACCATGCACTTTCCGGCCTCCATCGCCTGCGCCACCCTGGGCGGCTTCATCGCCCACCGCGGCACCGGCGTGCTCAGCACCAAATATGGCAAAATCGAGGACATGGTCATGTCTTTGGAGGTCGTCACCCCCACCGGCGAAGTCATCAACACCCTGCCAGTGCCCAGGCATGCTTCCGGCCCCGACCTGACCCAGCTGTTCCTGGGCAGCGAAGGCACCCTCGGCGTCGTCACCAAGGCGACCCTCAAAATCCACCCGATTCCGGAAGCGCGCCAATTCCACGCCTATCTGTTCAAGGACATGCATGACGCCATGATCGCCGGCGCCGGACTGATGACCAGCCGCCTGCAGCCCTGCGTGATCCGGCTCTACGACGTGGCCGAAACCGCCAAGCTGATCAAGCGCGTCCTCGGCATCGAACGCCAGGGCGCCTACCTGGTCTTCGGCTTTGACGGCCCGGCCAAAATGGTCGACCTGCAAATGGCCAATGCCTGCGCCATCTGCGCCCAGGCCGCCGTGGAAGACCTCGGCACCGACATGGGCCAGGCCTGGTGGGACCATCGCTACAAATTCTTCTATCCGCCGTACATGTTCCAGTTGCCCCAGGCCTTCGGGACCCTCGATACCGTGGCCACTTTCGCCAACATCGAAAACGTCTACAACGCCATGCGCGACGCCGTCAAGGACAACTACCCGGAAGCGACCTTCATCGGACATTTTTCGCACTGGTACGACTGGGGATGCATGCTCTATGCCCGCTTCATCGTGGAAAAACCGCCCCAGGACCCGCGCGCGGCCATCGCCTTGTACAACAACATCTGGGATCTTGCCATCCGGGCCGCCATCCGGGAGGGCGGCGTCATCAACGAACATCACGGCGTCGGCCTGAAACTGGGCCGCATCATGAAGGACCTCTACGGACCGGCCTTCCAAGTCCTCGAAGGCATCAAGAAGACGCTCGATCCCAACAATATCATGAATCCCGGCAAAATGGGCTTTCAAGGAGTGTGAGCAACCATGAACTTGGAAAAATATCTCGCTGTCATCAACGCCTGCCGGTTCTGCTTCATGTGCCGGCATTTGGCTACGCTCGCCCTTGTCACCGCCAAAGAAGCCGACACCCCCCGCGGCCACGCCCTGATCGCCGACCGCATCCGCATGAATCCGGCCGAACTGGCCACGGACGACTTCATCGCCACCCTGTATCAGGCCGACCTCAGCGGCGCCTGCCGGACCCACTGCGTCAGCTCCTATGACGAGACTGGACTCGTCCTCGCCTTGCGCGCCGACATCGCCGCCGCCGGCCTGGCGCCGCAGCCGGTGCAGGACTTGGCCCAGGAATTCATCCATGCCCAATTCACGGTTGACCCCGGCGACTCGAACCTGCTCTACTATCCCCACCCGTGCGTCGAACTCCATCAGCCGGAAATCGCCGCCGCCTTCCAGAAGCTCGCCCCCGCCGCCCGGACCGTGTCCGGCGGCGACTGCGGCAAAGTCCTGAGCATTCTCGGCTTCACGCCAGAGTCGAAAGCCGTTGCCGCCCGCTTCCGGAAGGCCATCCTCGCCGCCAACGCCAAAACCCTGGTCGTGTCCAGCCCGGCGGCGTACGACTTTCTCAAGACCTCCGGCGACCTGCCGGGCCTGGACGTGAAACTGACGTCGGAATACCTGCTCGAACAGCCGCTCGGAAACGCCACGGTGGCCGGCAAAGCCGCCTTCATCGACAGTGATTTCCTGCGCCGCTACCAGACCAACGACGCCCCCCGCCGGCTGCTGGCAAGCCTGGGCGTGACGGCAACGCCGTTCGGAACCAACGCGGAGGAGTCGTACGCATGCGGCGAAGGCTCGATGCCGATGATACGCCTGTATCCCGCCCTGGTCGCCAAAATGGCCGGCCGGGTCGCCGAACTGGCGGAACGGCACGGCATAAAGACCATCATCACACCATCGCCCTACACGAAGTACGCCCTCAAACTGTTTGCGCCCCAAATCAACGTCATGGCCCTGGAGGAAATCGCCGCCAGCGCCGCCCGCTAAAAAGGATCTGACGCCGCCTTGCCCTGAACACACCTGACACTATGCCCAGAACACCGCCCTCGTCAGCAGCCGCCGCCGATAACCCCGTCGACCTGTCCGCCGCCCGCCAAACCCTCGGCCGCGACGAGCCGGCCCAGGCCTTCCTGCGCTACCTGCGCCAGGAACGGCAGGCGTCGGAACACACGGTCAAAAATTATTTTCTGGACTTGGCGCATTTTCTGCACCTCAACCAGGACATCGAGGTCGATGGGCAATGCCGCTGGCAACTCGTTTCCGACCGCGTCGCCCGCCATTTTGCGGCGGCGCTCGCGGCCAGCGGCCGGCAGCGCACCTCCATCAACCGCAAGCTCTCCAGCCTGCGCTCGTTCTATCGCTTCCTGATGCGGGAAAACCTCGCCCCGGCCAATCCGTTCCACCTCATCAGCGGCGTCAAAACCGGCCGGCGCCTGCCCATGGTGTTGGATGTGGCCCAAGTCAACTGCCTCCTTGACGCCCCGGGGGTCTACTGGGGCCGGCAGCTATCCGCCGAACACCAGGACCAGCGCGGGGACGCCGAATTCGCCGCCGCCCGGGACACGGCCATCCTCGAAGTGATCTACAGCGGCGGCCTGCGCGTCAGCGAGGCCATGGGCATCGACCTGGAAGATGTCGACTTCCTCGGCAATGTCTTCAAGGTCCGCGGCAAAGGCCGCAAGGAACGCCTGTGCTACCTCGGGAAACCAGCCGCCAAGGCGTT
>JAKLHU010000407.1 GCA_022709995.1 Verrucomicrobiota bacterium
CGCAGGCCGGTCTTTTCCAGAAAGCGGAGATAGACTTCCGGGTTCAGTGGCTCGCCGGCAACGACCGCATAGCGCAGAGAGCTCAAGTCGTATTTGCTCAAGTCCTCCTTGATCAGGAACCGGTAGATGGTCGGCGGCGCGCAGAACGTGGTCACCTTGTACTGAGCGATCTTCTCCATCACCGCGCCGGCCGAGAAGCGGTCGTTGTCATAGACGAACACGGCGCTGCCGGTCAGCCACTGGCCGTATATTTTTCCCCAGACGGCCTTGGCCCAGCCGGTGTCGGCCACGGTATAATGCAGACCGCCGTCGGTCACATTCTGCCAAAAGGTCGCCGTCAGGATATGGCCGAGGGGATAGACGAAGTCATGCTGGACCATCTTGGGGAAGCCGCTGGTGCCGGAGGTGAAGTACAGCAGCATGATGTCGTTGTTGGCGGGCCATGCCGGCTTGGGCGGGGTCGGGAAGTCGGCCGGCATGGCGGCGAGGGCATCGTCATAGTCGACCCAGCCGGCCTGTTTCTGGCCGATGCCGATCTTCACTTTCAGGATGTCGCCGGTTTCGGCCTGAGCCTTGTCGACCTGCTGCAGAAGGTCATCCGACTGCACGCAGACGGCGGCCTTGGCGTTGCCGAGTTTGATGCGGTAGCAGAGGTCATGGTCCTTGAGCATGTGGGTCGCCGGGATGGCGACGGCGCCGAGCTTGTGCAGGGCCAGGAGGCAGTTCCAGAATTCATGCCGGCCCTTCAAAATGAGCAGGACATGGTCGCCGCGGCCGATGCCGAGCTGGCGGAACAGGTTCGCGGTCTTGTTCACCCGCTCCCGGAGCGCCCCGAAGGTGATGAAGGCCTCGCCGCCGTTGTCGTCGCACCACACCAGCGCCAGCCGGTCCGGCTCCGCGTCGGCATAGCCATCCAGAACATCGTAGGCGAAATTGAAGTGCTCCGGCACGTTGATGTGCAAGTTGGCGTAATAGTCCTCGTAGGACGAGAATTCGGTGCGATTGACGTATTGGTTCAGCAAACTCATCACCAGAACTCCTGATCTGTCTTCGTTTCCATACCCTGTCGGTCTGTTCACGCTTTCGGGCGGTCGGGCGGACGGAAGCCACCTGGCGGGGCCGCCGCCTGGATCGGCCGCCGCCCTGCCCCTTACCTTACATGATGATGGCGATGAATTTCGCCGGCTTGCTTCCCAGCGCGGCCATGCCATGCGGGTTGGACGAATCGTAGAAAATGCAGTCGCCGGGATTGAGGATGACTTCGTTGCCATGGATGACGACTTTCAGCGTCCCCTCCAGGATGAAGTCCATTTCCTGGCCCGGATGGCTGTTCAGCGACACTTCGGCGTCCTCGCCCTTCGGGGCGACGGTCACCAGGAACGGCTCGGCCTTCTTGTTCGAGAAGTTGGCGGCCAAGGCCTGGTACTGGTATTGCCGGCGCCGTTCGACGGAGACGCCTTTGCCGGCCCGGGTGACGGTGAACACGTCCATGCGCGGCGCCTTGCCGGTCAGCAGCAAAGCCAGATCGACGTCCAGAATCTGCGCGATTTCATTCAGTTTGCTGGCCGAGATGTCCTCTTTGCCGGCTTCGAAGGAGCGCAGATACGACTCGCCGACCTGGAGCCGGGAAGCCATGTCCGGCAAGCTCAGGTTTGACAATTCCCGCAGTTCCTTGACCCGGGCCGCGATATCCTTGACTTTATCCTGCATGTCCACTCCTTTGACCAGGGGTCGAGGGCGCATCATCCTTTTCCGAAACAACATGCCCCAACTTGATGAAACGTCATCAGGGGCGCGGCGAAAACTTGTCGGCGCCATCATAATATATCCCGGTGCCGCCCTTTTCCCAGGGTTGCCCGCTGGTCTCCGGAATTAGGTTAATTCATGAGCCTGCCTCGGAGAGGCAAAACCATAAGTAACCCCAGATGGAGATGCGCGCAGCGCATCGCAATCTGGGGAAGGCGGCTCCCTCCCCAAGAGCCAAGCCTCGGAGAGGCGTCACCTTCGCAACTTTTGTATGCGGCAACGAAGGACAATACCTAAGCCAGCGTCTTTCCTCGAGTGGCGATCCGCTCAAACCGGCACGGATGGCGGTGTCGCCTCTCCGAGGCTCGATTTTTGCGGGGATGCCTCAACCCCAGGTTCCGCTTCGCTCCACCTGGGGTTACTTATGGTATCGCCTCTCCGAGGCTGGATTTGCATGAACGCAATCTTTTATACAGAAACAGATTGTCTCCACTAGGAAAAATATGTTTATTCCCCGAAGTTGACCAAGATATCAAAACAATTTAACGCTTGTGGACTGGAAGCCCGTGTCATCTCTTGCGTTGGCCATGCAAAGCGTTATGGCGATGGATTTCGGCCGGACGGATTCAGAGCTGGACGACGGCGCCGCTTTCCAGGGAATCAATCGCGCCTTGAAGGACCTTCTGGGCCGCGAGACCATCGGCGCCGGAGCCGTCGATATCTTCGGGGCGGGCGCCGGCGGCGACCTGTTCCACAAAGCGGTGAATGCGATTGCGGAACGTGTCGATGAAGTCGCGATGGCCGCCGAAGACCGGGTTCGTGTAGACCTGCTTGATGGGGTTCCCGGCCGGGTAGAGCGTCGCTTCCCGCCACATGTCGTCCAGGACAAAACGGCCCTTGACGCCGGCGACTTCGCAGCGTTCCATTGGATGGCCGCGCTCAATGTCGTAGCTCGCCGACAGATGCCCGACGGCCCCGCTGGCGAATTTGACATTCATGCTCATCGTCGTCCAGATGGTGCGGCCGGGGGCTTTGGTGCAAAAGGCCTGGACGGCCGTGATGTCGCCGGCAAAATGGCGCATGACGTCGACCGAATGCGGGTTCAAGGCCTTGATCATATAATAAGGCGAGCTTTCGTTGGGATTTTTGATCCACATCGACATATTGACGAACAACTGCTGGCCGATGAGTCCATCGGCGACCCATTGGGTGGCGAC
>JAKLHU010000408.1 GCA_022709995.1 Verrucomicrobiota bacterium
GAGACGAAAATTGCCTATTCGCCGAGCCGGGCGCTGCAGAAGTAGAAGATCGGGCGCCTCAGGGCTTGAGGCGCCTACTCGAGAGCGCCAAGCCGCAGCACTTGGAATTTTGCCCAACTCCAGGCCGCCTCCGGCGCGGCGCAGGCATTTTTTCCGACGGCCTCAGGTCAGGCCCGATGGCGGAGGGCCTGGTCGAGGGCTTCCCGCATGGCGGCCACCGGGGCCGGCTGTCCGGTCCACAACTCGAGGCTGCGGCACCCCTGATGCAGAAGCATGCCGCGGCCGTCGGCAATCCGGCAGCCATGTTCAGACGCCGCCTGCTGGAAAGGCGTCCGGCCGTAAATCATATCGTAAACGGCCAGTTCCCGCGGCAGCAGCGACGGCGACAGCGGCAGCCCGTCATCCGGCCGCAACCCCAACGACGTGCATTGAATCAGGACATCGCACTGACGCAGAGCCGCGGCCACGGCGGCATCGTCGGCCAGGGGGAGGCAGCGGACCGGGAATCCCGGCGCCGCCGCCAGAACCGTCGCGGCCAGGGCTTCCGCCCGGGCGAGCGTCCGATTGACCAGGACAATGGCGGCGGCGCCGTTCAAAGCCGCGTAGACGGCCGCGGCCCGGGCGGCGCCGCCCGTGCCCAGATACAGCTGGCGCGAACCGGCGAGCGGCAGCGCAAAAGCCTCCGTCAACGCCGTGGCCAAGCCGTAGCCATCCGTCGAATAACCGGCCAGACGGCCATGCCGCGCGACGACGGTATTGACGCTGCCGGCCTTGGCGGCGGCAGGGTCGACGTCATCGACGAGATTCACCGCCGCCTCCTTGTGCGGCACCGTCACATTCCAGCCGCGCAGCCCGGCCGCCCGCAGCCTCTGGAACCGGTCCGCCAGAGCCTCCGGCGCCGTTTCATAGAGTTCGTAGACGGCCTCCCGACCCAAGGCGCGGAAACCGGCTTCCTGCATGGCCGGCGATACCGAATGCGCGACCGGCCACCCGACTATCCCATACCGTTCCATGGACAAACATCACCTTTCAAGTTGATTTCATTCTTTACGGCATTACGTTTTCGCGAATGCAATAAACGCCATCAGGCCCCGCACCGCCAGCTTTGACCTGGGCCGGCCAACGGGCGTATCCGCCTCGACGACGCCGTCTCCAGCCACCATCACCGACATGACTGCATCGATTCTCGCCGAA
The DNA here is from genome assembly GCA_022709995.1 of Verrucomicrobiota bacterium. Taxonomy (GTDB): domain Bacteria; phylum Verrucomicrobiota; class Lentisphaeria; order Oligosphaerales; family Oligosphaeraceae; genus JAAZKI01. Next base: position 1,195 of record JAKLHU010000408.1, read on the forward strand.
GCCATCCGTATGCTCCAAGACGGCGGCATCACCAATGCCCGCCAGGAGGCCGGCTGGCTCCTGAACCAGATTCTCAACTCCGACGCCAACACCGGCGCGGGCCAGCCCCGCCGCCCTGCCGCCGACCTCTCCCCTGAGCAGGAAAAGCAATTGCGCTCGCGCCTGGCCAGACGACTCGCCGGCGAACCCCTGCAATATATCATGGGAAACACGGATTTCCATTGCCTGCAGCTCGACGTCGGCCCCGGTGTCCTCATCCCCAGGCCGGAAACGGAGCAACTGGTCGAAATCGCCATCGGCCTTTTCCCCGGCCACGGCGACATCTGCGATGTCTGCACCGGATCCGGAGCCATCGCCCTCGCCCTGGCCGCGACCTTCCCCCAGGCCAGAGTCACGGCAACGGACATCTCGGCCCGGGCTTTGGCCTGGGCCCGGCAAAACGCCAGCCGCCTGCAACTGGCCAACGTCGCCTTCTACCAGGGAGACCTGCTGGCGCCGACGCCGCCCGCCGCCCGCTTCGACCTCCTCACCGCCAACCCGCCCTACATCGCCCCGGACGACTACATGCGCCTGGAACGCACAGTCAAAGACCATGAACCGCCGGAAGCGCTCATCGCCCACGACCACGGCCTGGCCATCATCAAACGCCTCGCCCGCGCCGCCCGCACGCGCCTGAACCCGGGAGCGTGGCTGATCTGCGAAATCGGCGACACCCAGGGACCGCCGGTCGCCGAATACCTTTATCGCCAAGGCTACCAGAAAGTCGAAATCAGACGCGACTTCGCCGGCCGCGATCGTTTTGCCGTCGCCCAACAACCCGCCTAAACCCGAGACCATCATGAAGTTCCTCACCTACCTCCTGTTCCTGCTCGTCAAAATCTTCCTCCCGCTCCGCTACCGCATCCGTATCCACGGCTACAAGGAATGTATGGCAAAAGGCCGCCGGGGGGTGCTTTTTCTGCCCAACCACCCGGCCTTGATCGACCCGATCATCGTCAACGCCATTCTGTTCCGGCAATTTCATCCGCGGGCCCTGGCCGACGAGAAACAGATCCGCAACACGGTGCTCAAATACCTGCAGGCGAGCTTGCGCATCCTCCCGCTGCCCGACATCGGCATCGCCGGCAAGGCCGGGCATGAAAAGGTCATCCAGCAAATCAACGTCTGCGCCGACGCCCTCAAGCAGGGCGACAACCTGCTGTTCTACCCGGCCGGCCGCATCTACCGCAGCCGTTTCGAGAAGCTGCGCGGCAACGGCGGCGTCGCCCGCATTCTGGAGTGCCATCCGGACGTGCGCATCGTACTGGTGCGCACCCGCGGGCTCTGGGGCAGTTCCTTCAGCCGCGGCAAAGGCTACCAGACGCCTTTCACGGAAACCCTGTTCAGCCACGTCAAGCACCTCCTGGCCAACGGGATCTGTTTTGGACCACGCCGGGACGTCAGCGTCGAATTCCATGAACTGCCCCCGGACTTCCCACGCACGGCCGACAAGGAAGTCATCAACCGCTGGCTGGAGAATTTCTACAACGCGGACGCCCCGGTCAACACCTACGTGCCGTACTACTGGTGGGAACACGGCGGCGCCCGCCATCTGCCCGAACCGGAGACGACCAATTCCCCCGTCGACACCAGAAACGTGCCGGAAGAAGTCCGCCGCGTCGTGTACGACAAGCTCCACGAAATCACCAACAAGCGCATTCTCAAGGAAACGGACACGCTCGGCACCGACCTCGGGAACCGTGGCGCCACGGCGTGGACGGACCTCG
>JAKLHU010000409.1 GCA_022709995.1 Verrucomicrobiota bacterium
CTATAACAACCTGTTGAAGGCCCTGAGCGGAATTCCCGGCGCGGAAGACCGTTTTCTGGAAGACATTATGGCCGAGATCAGCCGTTTTCCGGAGGCAGTCCGCAATAACGCCGGCGGGCATTTCAACCACACCATGTTCTGGAGCGTGATGACGCCGGGTGGCGGCCAGCCAGAGGGACGCCTGGCCGAGGCAATCAACCGCAGCTTCGGGTCGATGGAAAAATTCCAGGACGCCTTCAAGCAGGCGGCGATGTCGCGTTTTGGCAGCGGCTGGGCTTGGCTCTGCGTCGACCCGGACGGCAAGCTTTTCATCACCTCGACGCCGAACCAGGACAATCCCTTGATGGACATTGCGACCGAGCGCGGCTATCCGATTCTCGTCCTGGATGTCTGGGAGCACGCCTACTATCTGAAATACCAGAATCTTCGCGGCAGCTACGTCGACGCCTTCTGGAAAGTAGTCAACTGGAAGGCCGTGGCGAACCGCCTGGAGAATGCTGGCAAATAGAGTTGATGACTGCGGCCGGCTACTCTGGGAGAGGCCGGTCGCGGAGCGTTCGCCGCGCCACTGAAGTGCACTACCGACCAATCGCCGCCACCAATCACTTATTTTCGTTATGAGTTTTTTCTGGGTACGCAAGATTTTGTCCCGCGTCCTGTTCCCGGTGCCGCTGCTTTTGCAGATTGGCCTGCTGGGCGCCGTGCTGTTGATTTGGAAGCGCACTCGGCGTACCGGCGTCGTGCTGCTGCTGGGCAGTCACGTTTTGCTGGCGGTGTTCAGTCTGCCGATTTTAAGCGACTCCCTGCTGGACCGTTTGGAAAAGGCGCATCCGCCCTTGACCGCGACCAGGTTGCAGACCTGGTGCCAGGAGACGGCGCCGACTGGCCGACTGGTCATTGGCGTGGCAGGCAGCGGTTTCCGCACCGCCGAGGCCTTGGCCGAGACTGCAGCGGGAGCGCCGGGCAAGCTGGCGACAGACGACCTCTGGGCCGGCTTCAATGACGACTTTCTCATCCGCTTGCAGGAAGCCGGCCGGATTGCCCGGCTTCTGGAGGCGTCGGGAAGGGATTATCGGCTGGCGGTCTCCATCAGCACCGATGCCGCCATGGAGACCAAAGTCGCGGCAATCGAGCAGTATTTTTCCCGTTTTGGCATAGCGCCGGAGCGCCTGGTGCTGATTGACAATGCGGTCAACAGCAAAGCCGAAATCGCCTGTTTTGAGGCTCTGGGCGGCAAGTTGATCCTGGTTTCCAGCGCGTTTCACCTGGCTCGGCTGATGAAACTGGCCGACGCTAGGCGCGTGTCAGCCCTGCCGGCGCCGGCCGGTTATGTCGGCCGCAATCCGCTGGCTTGGATCCCCTCGGCGGACGCCCTCAATAATTTCCGTATCGTCGTCTATGAATATCTCGGTCGTCTGGAAGCCTGGAAGAAATGATGCTGCCGGTGGTGCGGTTGTTCCCAGCCGGCAACGTACGCTTTTCAATAAATATGGAGACTGTCATGCTGATTGACATCCACACCCACGCCTCCGAATGCACCGGCTTCACCCGTCCCAGCGGCAGTCGTTACCCCACCTTGGCAGAGTACATCGATATGCTTGATGCGAAGGGTATCGACAAGGCGGTGCTACTGTGCAGCGTCAGCCCGGAATTGCGCTATGTCCTGGTGACCCCCTATGAAGTTCTGGCCATGGCGGCGCGGCATCCGGACCGGATCATTCCCTTCTGCAGCGTCGACCCCCGGATGATGGCCAATACCATCAAGGCTGATTTCCGCCCCATGCTCCGCTATTTCCAGGACCGCGGCTGCAAAGGCATTGGCGAATACCTGCCCAATATCGATCTTGATCATCCACTGAACATGAATTTGTTTGCCCAGGTCGAGGAAATTGGCCTGCCGCTGACGTTTCACCTGGCGTCGACGAAGGACCATCAGGGCCAGTACGGCTGCTATGACGACCTCGGCCTGCCGCGCCTGGAGAAAGTCCTGCAGGCATTCCCCAAATTGAAACTGTTGGCGCATTCGCAGGTGTTCTGGGCGGAAATCAGCGCGGATGTCACTCTGGAAAATCGCAGTGCGTACCCGAAGGGGCCAGTCCAGCCTGGACGCGCCGTGGAACTGCTGCGCAAATATCCGAATCTGTACGGCGATCTGTCGGCCGGCAGCGGCTTCAACGCCATTGCCCGCGACCCGGCTTTCGGCGATGCCTTTCTGGCTGAATTCGCCGATCGGCTGCTGTTCGGGACCGACATCGCCAACGTCCCCCAGGACACACCGCTGGTGGCCTATTTCCACAAATTGCGGGCGGAAGGGCGCATCAGCCCGGAAACCGCCGAAAAAATCGCCTGGAAAAATGCCAATCGTCTGCTGGGACTGGGTTTGTGACCAAGGCGGCGGCTGTCGTTTCGCTGCGCCGGCAAGCGACGTGAACGCAGGAGAAACGCAGGTCGCGGCCGGTGGCCACGGCCAGGCTTTCGCCGAGGCCGCGACGGCAGTCTGACATCTTGCCTGGGGTTGCAAAGTCATTCCCTCCACAACAGGAAGAAAACCATGTCGAAGCTGGTCCGGGTCAGCCTGTCCATTGAAGAAAATTTATTTATTCAGCTCAGTGACCTGGTGCGGGACAACGGCTATGAGAACCGCTCGGAGTTCATCCGCGATCTCATCCGCAACCGCATCGTCAACGATCAGTGGAACGCCGATGGCGAAGTCGTCGCCACGCTGACCATCGTCTACAATCATCACCAGCGCGGCCTGACGGAAAAACTGGTCGAACTCCAGCATCATTCCGGTGGTCATGTCCTGGCGTCGACGCATGTCCATTTGAGCCATCACCTCTGCGCGGAGATGATCATGCTGCGCGGGCAGGGCGAGGAAATCCGCCGCCTCGCCGCCTCCATGCAGAAACTGCGCGGCGTCCAGCATGCCGAGCTGTCTCTGGCCACGTCT
>JAKLHU010000041.1 GCA_022709995.1 Verrucomicrobiota bacterium
CCGCAGCAGCCGATCACGGTGCGGCGCGGAGATCGCATCGCCCAGCTGCTGGTACAGCGGGTGGAGCTGCCCGAACTCGTCGAGGTGGCATCGTTCGACGAGGCCGGACTGGCCGACACGTCCCGCGGCGCGGATACCGACGACCGCGCCGGCGCCGCGACCGCCAACGGCTCCGGCTCGACGACCGCCGCCGGAACCGCCCCGCCGGCCTTCTCCGGCGACGCGGGCGCCGTCACCTCGGGGCCAATCTGGAAGTGAGCGTTGATGGTGCCGAACCTGATCTCGGCATTGTCCCGCAGCTGCACCCGCGTGATCGGCTCGCCCTGGACCAACACCCCGTTCTGACTGTTCAAATCCTCCAACTGCCACGCATCGCCCAAAAACGTGAACACGGCATGCTGGCGCGAAATGCTGCCCTGATTCAAGCGAATCGCACACTCCTCCCCGCGCCCCAGCAGCACCCGGCCACTCGTGAACTCAAATTTGCTCCCGGCATCAGGTCCTTCCAAAATCATCAGTTTCGCCATAACAGTAGCCTTTTGCCTGCAGCAGTTCTTGCAACACCTGACGACCATCACCATCAGAATGAACACCATTCCGTGATTATCAGCAGAAAAGATACTGCCCTTTTGCCGTTTTACCAATCAGCCTTTTCCGGTTTTCCGACCCGGCGCCCGGCCGCCGGCGACAAGGCCACGCCGCAAACGGCGAAACCCGACGGAACGGCGCGGACGGAACCTCTCCGGCCTGGCCATGATCGCGACTCCACCGAAGCCGCGACGCCGTTTTCCCTGACCCCGCCGGCACATAACCGACCAGACTATTGGAAAATCTCCGGATATGGCATTATGGTTATGTCCTTAATAGGGCGTTTCGGCGCCCCGCCCTCAGCATCGGTTTGCCCAACAATCAAGGAGACCAGCATCATGCAGATCGGAGTCAGTTCCTACAGCTACAGCCGCCTCGTGCGCTCTGGCCAGATGAAACAAATCGAGGTCATCGCCAAAGCCAAGGAAATGGGCTTTGACGTGATTGAATTCTCCACCATCGCCGTGCCCGAGGGGAAAACCCTGCCGGAATTCGCCGCCGAGCTGAAAGCCGAAGCCGACCGCGTCGGCATCCCCATCGCCAACTACACCGTCGGCGCCGACCTCCTCGCCGGCGCCAATGGCGACCTGCACGCCGAAATCGCCCGGATCAAGGCCGAAGTCGACGTCGCCGCCATCCTGGGCGTCCCCGGCTTCCGCCATGACTGCTCCGGCGGCCGCTTCCCGGATAACTGGACCGCCGCCAAAAGCTTTGACGCCGCCCTGCCCCGCCTGGCCGAAGGCTGCCGCGCCATCGCCGAATACGCAGCCGCCAAAGGCATCAAGACCATGGTCGAAAACCACGGCTACTTCTGCCAGGACAGCATCCGCGTCGAAAAACTCGTCACCGCCGTCAATCATCCCAACTTCGGCCTCCTGATCGACATGGGCAACTTCATCTGCGCCGACGATGCCCCGGAACTCGCCGTCGGCCGCCTGCTGCCGTACGCGTTCCACTGCCATGCCAAGGACTTCCACCTCAAACCCGGAACCATGCCCTGGCCCGGCAAGGGCTGGAACCAGTCCCGCGGCGGCAACTGGTGGCGCGGAGCCATCATCGGCCACGGCAACGTCCCGGTCCATCAATGCGTCCGCATCATGGTCAGCAAAGGCTACCAGGGTGTCCTGTCCATCGAATTCGAAGGCATGGAAGATGTCCTGACCGGCATTGCCCTCGGCCAGGAAAACCTCCGCCGCTTCGTCGCCATGGCCCAGCCCCAAGCCTGACCCAATCTGATTCCGAACCAGCCTGCGCGGCGGCGGAACGGCAACCAGCCTTCCAACGCCGCGCCGGCCGGCCGCGCCAACCAGCCGCGCCGTCGCGCCCTGGCCGGCCGCCGCACCCTCTCTTCACGTCCTCCCCATTATTCCCTCCCTCTTCCATTCCGCCATGCCCATGCCCATGCCGCTTGCGCAACGCCTGTACATCCTTCTTGCCATCCTGGCCGTCATCCCCGTCGCCTACGGCCTGTGGTGTCTGCGGCCGCGAACTCTTAAGGTCGCGGTGAAACCGCCCCCGCCGCCGGCCCCGCGCAAAGCCTGCTCGCTGGCGGAGGCCCGCAGCTACGCCAACCGCCTCCGCACCATCGCCGCCTTCGAGGAACGGCGCGCCTGGCAGGATGACAGCCGAGCCTCCCGCCAAGCCGCCTGGCTCATGGCCAAAGCCAACTACGCCGTGGCCCAAAGCAACGTCCTGGCCGATCCCAAAGCCATGACCGATGCCGACAAAAATCTGCTTGAGGACACCTACCTGCTCTTGCTGCGGGCCTGCCATCAGAGCCGGCAGGGCGTGACCAACATCCAGGAAGAGGCCAACGCCCGCCTGCGCGCGTTCATTTCGCCCATCGACCAGACGTTTCAGACCTATTCGCTCAGCATCCCGGCCGCCTATGACCCCGCCGTGCCTTGGCCGCTCGTCGTGTCCATGCATGGCCACGGCTGGTTCAAGCCGTTTCAAGGCCACCCGGCCCCGGTCTATCCCGGCGTCTTCTGCCTGTCGCCGCAGGGCCGCGGCGCCACCGACTACAAGGACCTCGGCGAAATCGACGTGCTGGCGGCCATCGCCGAAGTGCAGCGCGACTACCGCATCGACCCGAACCGCATCGTTCTGACCGGCAGCTCCATGGGCGGAACCGGCGCCTTCCATCTCGGCACCCGCTACGCCGACCGCTTCGCCGCCATCTTCCCGATCGTCGGCAACGCGGACAACCAGGCCTGGACCCGACGCTGGGGCTGGAACCGACTTTTCCCCGGCCGTTTTGACGGCCTCCGCCTCGCCATCCAGGAGTCCCATACGGCCCGCGCCTATGCCGCCAACCTCCTCAACCTACCGACCTACATCCTCGCCGGCGCCGCCGACACCGTCGTCCCGCCGGAACATTCCCGGAGCATGGCCGACCTCCTGCGCGCCAGCGGCGCCACCGTGGAATACCGCGAATACCCAGGCGTCGGACATGGCGGCTTTCCCAAGCCGGCCCTCGACGACGGCCTGGCCTGGGCCTGCAGCTGGACCCGCCGCCAATTCCCCTCCCGCGTCTTCTGGCAGGCGTCCCAGCTCCGACACGGCAAAGCCTATTGGGTCCGATTTGAACAACTGGAACAGCCTCTGCGGCCAGGAACCGTCGACGCCAGAGCCGGGACGGACAACCGAATGACCATCACGACCGACAACCTCCTCGCCCTCTCCCTCCTCCGGCCCTACACGCTGTTCACCCCGGGACAGCCCGTCCATCTGACCATCGACGGCGTCAACCTCGTCTTGGCCGCCGACCGTCCCTGGAACAGTTGGATCACCCTGCGCAAAGACCCGATCCACGGCTGGAACCTGGAATCCGCCCTGCCCCGGCCGCCACGCCAGAAGCAGCGCGGCTGCGAAGGGCCAATCCAGGACGCCCTGCTCGACCCCTTCCTCCTCGTCGTCGGCACCCAGGCGACTGACTTCACCATGCGGGAGGCCTGGCTCCGCGAAGCCAAGGCCTTCGCCACCGAATGGACACGGCGCAACGGCGGCCCCTGCCGAATGGTCCTCGATACCCAGTGCACCCAAAACATGATGGAACACTACAACCTCGTCCTTTGGGGAGGCTCCGACGACAACCTCGTCGCCCGCCAGCTCCTCCCGGAAATTCCGCTGACCGAAATCATGGCGCCCCTGCGCGCCGACAACATCGACCTGGGCGCGGAAGACCTGGGTTCGATGATCGCCTACCCCAATGTCGCCTGTGCGCCCGAACGCCTGACCGTCATCATCAGCGCCAACTCCGCCCGGGCCGCCTTCCAAGTCTGGGGACGATTCGGCAACTGGTTCAACTGGGGCGTCTACGACTCCAAAAAGTACTTCGACTACGCCGTCTATGACGCGCGTTCGGCCATCCCGGAGACCATGCTTCTGCTCGGCTGGTTCGGCACCGACTGGCAAGTCGAAACCGGACAGTGGTTCCGAGGCGACGCGGCCTTGCGCCGCGCCGCCCCCCCCCAGAGCTTCCCGCCGCTGGCCGCCGTCCCGAACGGCATCAACAGCCTGCTGCTCACCGAGCTGATGCCGTCCCGCATCGACCAGATGCGCGGCGCGCTCGGGTTCGACCGCGGCTTCTTCGGCGAGCCGCTGCCGCTGGCCGACCGCCAGCCCGGCGGCATCGGCATGCGCGCCCCCTGCACCATCGAATACGACCTCAACCAGCAGTTCACCCAAATGACCGCCTTCGCCGCCATCGTCAACCCGCCGGAAAGCGACATCTGCCAAAGTCGCCAGCGCGGCGAATCCATCCGGTTCACGGTCTTCGGGGACAACCGCAAGTTGGCCGAAACAACCGTCAACTGGACGACCACCACCATGCCGCTCGCGGCGGACCTGACCGGCGTGGCCACATTGCGCCTGGAAGCGGTTCCGGCCAGCGGCCCGGCCTGGCTGCACATGGGTTCGGCCTGGATCGCCCCCACCCTCTGGCGCACCCCGCCCGGCTCGGCAGCCGAATGGGTAAAACAACAAACCATCCCGGAATCTTCCCGGCCGGCGCCGGTTGACTGACCTCCGCCTCGCCCCGACGCTCCCGCGGGAAGACCGCACCCCCAACTCGCCTTGCTCGTTGAAGCGGCCCCGCCCGCCCGCCGCCCGCCCGCCGCCCGGACGGTCGCCGATGGACCGGGACAGCGGCGACAACCCCAGGCCGGGATGCCGCTCAAGCCCCTGGAAAGCGTCCCCCTGCCCACCCGATTTCCACCGCGCCGGCGGGCCTCCCGCCGGCGCCAACTGCCGAGCCGCCATGCCCAGCCCGACCATCCTCTTCTGTCTGGACTACTACTATCCGCACGTCGGCGGCGCCGAGGTGCTGTTTCAAAACCTGGCCGAGGGCCTCGTCGCCCGCGGCTGGCGAGCCATCGTCGTCACCCAGCGCGTCCCAGGCACGAAGGCCGCCGAAACCGTCAACGGCGTCGACATCCACCGGATCTGGACCGGCAACAGCCGATACGTGTTCACCTTCCTCTGCCTGCCGGCCATGTTCCGCCTGGCCCGCGCCGCGGACCTTATTCACGCCACCACCTTCGCCGCCGCCTGGCCCGCCTGGCTGACCGCAACATGGCGCCGCCGCCCCCTCGTGCTCACCGTCCATGAAGTCTGGATCGGACAATGGAACCGCGTCTCCGACGCCAGCTGGCTCAGCAACCTCGCGCATGACCGGATGGAACGCGCGCTCTACTGGTGCGACTACCAAAACTACGTCGCCGTGTCCGCGGCCACCGCCGCCGCCCTTCGCCAAATCCGGATTCCGCCCGACCGCATCACGACCATCCACAACGGCCTCGACTACGACTTCTGGGACCCGGCCCGCTATTCCGGCGACGCCATCCGCGCCCGGCTCGGCCTCGCCGACCGGCAAGTGTTCTTCTTCTCCGGGCGGCCCGGCAACTCCAAGGGCCTGCCGGTCCTGCTCCAGGCCCTGGCCAGAATCATCCCCGACCATCCCCGCGCCATCCTGCTCGCCCTGCTCAGCCATGCCCCGGCCTGCCAGCCGGGCCTGAAACGCACCTTGGCTTTGATAAAAAAACTTGCCCTGGAGAAACACGTGGTCATCGTCCCCTCGGTCAACCACGCGGAACTGCCCGAATGGGTCGCAGCCGCCGATACCGTCGTCGTCCCCTCGCTCTCCGAGGGCTTCGGCTTTGCCGCCGCCGAAGCCTGCGCCCTGGGCAAACCGGTCATCGCCACCAACAACGCCGCCCTGCCGGAAGTCGTCTCGGGACCACACCTGCTCGTCCCGCCCGGCGATGCCGACGCGCTGACCAGTGCCTTGCACCGGGCCCTCAACCGCGATTTCGACGATGCCCCGCCCCGCCGTTTTCCCCTGGCCGACAACCTCCAAAAGCATATCGACCTGTATGCACGAATCCTCCCGTCACTGACATGACCGCCGCCTGCCGAGAAAAAATCGCCCTGGGAGCCGGGATCTGCTATCTCGTGCTCATGGCCCTGCATATCCCCGTCTGGCGAACCCTGTACTGCGAGGACCTCCTGGCTCCTGTCCTCCTCGCCACGGTGATCGCCCGCGGCGACGCCAGCCGCCTCCGGCGCGACCCGGCCGCCCTCGCCCTCGCCCTGTTTCTGCTGCTGGCCGGCCTGGCCACCTTGACCCACCTCGGGCCGTTCCCCGGCAACGCCTACCACTGGTGCGTGTATGCCTACCTCGCCGTCACCTTCATGTTCTTCCGCGGCACAGCCTTTCCGGCCGCTACCCTGTTCCGCCTGGGAGCCGGCTTTCTCACCCTCGCCGCGGCGGCCTGCTGCTTCGACCTGATGATGACCTGGACAGGCGCCGGGCCAGGGCGATTCAGCCTGATCAGCGCCCAGATGGACGCCACGGCCATGCCCTTCCTGCGACAGCGCTTCACCTTCACCTTCGGCAACCCCAACCTGCTCGGCTCGTTCTACGCCCTGCCCCTGGCCCTGCTCCTGCCCCGCCTGCTGGCCGCCTCGGCAAACTGGCGGTGGCGACAGACACTCGCCGCCGCCGCCGCGCTGGCCCTTGCCGTCATCCCGCTCCTGCTTACGGTCAGCAAGCACGCCCTGCTCAGCTTCGCCCTCCTCGCCGCCTTCGTCGCAACCGCCGCCCGCCAGCGATTCCCGCGGGCCGCGGCGCTCGTCGGAGCGGCCATCGTCGCCGGCGGACTGCTCGGAGAACTGTCCGTCGCCTATCCCGTCTTCCCGCTGCAAAAAACCTGGCCGTTCCTCAACACGAAATGCCCGGGCATGTACATGATCCACCAAAGCGCCTATGCCAGAATGGCCGCCCACGCGCCGGCCAAACTGCTGTTCGGACACGGCGCCGCCGCGGCCAGGACCCAGTATCCCTCCTTCACCAACCACGACTCCACCCGCCAGACCCTCGCCCACTACAACGCCCTGCCGGATTTCGACAGCTTCGTCACCTTCATGGACCCGCATAACGAATACCTCCACCTCGTCATCCTGTTCGGCCTCCCAGCCACCTTGGCCATGTTCGCCTTCTGGCTCCTGGCCGCGGCCTCGCCCCCCAACCGCCAAACCGCCGGACTCGTCGCCAGCTTCACCGCCGCACTCCTGTTCTGCTGCCTGTGGGACGACCTCCTCAGCAAACGCTGGATCTGGATCACCGCCGCCCTGCTGGCCAACCGCACCGTCTTCACCACGAAAAACAACGCGGCGGCATGGCGCAACCACACATGTGGTGATAATGTAAATACGACAAAGCCGCCTTGCGAAACGCCGGCGCCGCCGCGCCCAACCTGATTGCGATCTATGTCCATCCGAGACTTCCTGGAAAAAACCGAACAGTACGCGGTTGAAATCATCAACGGACGCCAGCGCTCAACCAGCGACCGTCTGTTCCGCGTCCTGCTCTTCCTGCTTTCCCGCGCCTACCGCAACGTCGTCCAACTGCGCCTGACCCTGTATGACAACTTCATCATCCGACGCCAGGCCCTCGGCTGCTTCGTCATCAGTGTCGGCAACCTCACCGTCGGCGGCACCGGCAAAACCCCGGTCGTCGAACTGCTCGCCAAAACCCTCGCCGCCCGCGGCCGCCATGTCGCCATCCTCAGCCGCGGCTACCGCAGCAAACCACGCCCCTGGCTCGACCGACTGCGCGCCGCCTTCGCCAAAGACTACAACGCCATCCCCCCGAAAATCGTCTCCGACGGCCGGAACGTCTTCCTGGATTCGGGCGAGGCCGGCGACGAGCCGTTCATGCTGGCCCGCAACCTCCTCGGCCAAAAAGACCGCACCGGCGTCGCCGTCGTCGTGGACAAAGACCGCGTCAAAGGCGGCAAATACGCCATCAGCCATCTGCAGGCCGACACCCTCCTGCTCGACGACGGCTTCCAGTACATCAAACTGCAACCATGGCTCAACATCCTCCTGGTCGATTCCACCAACCCGTTCCACAACCACGAGCCCCTGCCGCTGGGACTGCTGCGCGAGCCGATCAAAAACCTCCGCCGCGCCGATTTCATCTTTTTGACCAAATCGAACGGCGGCAGCCATCTGCGGCATCTGCGCTCCTTCCTGAAACGCCACAACCCACGGGCCGAAATCATTGAATGCAACCACGAACCACGCCATTTCCAGGAAGTGCAGAGCCAGGCGAAAGTCGGCCTGGATCAGATCCGCGGCAAACGCGTCGCCGCCATTTGCGCCATCGCCGTCCCCGAAAGCTTTGAAAATTACCTGACCGACCTCGGCGCCACCATCGTCTACCGCAAACGCTTTGTCGACCACCACCGCTACCGCGCCCAGGAACTGCGCGATTTCGCCAACGCCGCCAACAAGCACCATGCCGAAATCCTCGTCACCACCGAAAAGGACGCCGTCCGCCTGCCGGAACTCGCCCCCGACCTGCCGCCCTTCTATTTCCTCCGCGTCGAAATCAATATTCTGGACGGCATCGAGCATTTTCACCGCTGCATTACCCGAATCTGCCTCAATTGAACCGCCAACAAGTCCCGCCCAAGCCGGCCCGATGCAGAAAAACACCTCGCGGGGGAAAAAAATGATTGACAGACAAGAAAAACGGCAATCTTGGCATACACTATATGCATTGGCAATGCCTTGCATGGCCTCCGGCGCATTGCCCGGGGCCGCCACCAGCCAACGACTGCCCACGGAAGGAGAATGTGAATGAGACGTTGGTCAACATCCACTCTGGCCATCCTGCTGTGCTCCACGCTTCTGTTCAGCTGGTCCGGCTACGGCAGCGATGAGGACGCCTCCTCCCCTTCCGCGCGACGCCTGGCCCTCGCCGACAAGCTGGCCATGCAGTTCTTCACGGACCACCCGCTGGAGACCGCCACCGAACAGGCTCTGCCGGCCCTGCTGCCCATGTTCCTGGAGAAAAACCCGGACCTGCCCGACCGCCCGACCGCCCCCCCGATCGATGACGCCGACTTGCAGACGGCCGTCGAACGCGACTTGACCCGGCTGGCCCAAACCCACGCCCCGGCCCCTGATGACAAAACCCTCTATGCCCGGGCCGCCGCCCAATACCCCATCTACCGGCCGGGCGACAAGGTCGTTGTCGTCTACAAAGCCAACCCCCGCTACACCACTGCCTATGAAGGCGTCTACCAGGGCCGCAGCGGCGCTTTTCTCAAGGTCGGCGCCAGGATGATCCGCATCGCCGACATGGAAGACCTCGACAACAGCAACGTAGAACTGCTTAAATTCAATCCCGCGGAAAGCGAACGGCTACGACAGGCGTTCGTCACCGCGGAAAAGGAAAAACACCAGCTCGCCCAGGCGGACTACAAGCAGGCCCAGCGGCCGGAACTCACGGCCCGACTGCTCGCCCAGGCCAGGCAGGCCAATGAAAAAGCCGGCTATACCTTGGTGCAGAATGCCTGGCTGCGGCCCGAACAGGTGATGACCACCGCCATCGACACCGCCCGACGCCTGACGCGCCGACAACGACAGGAACCGTGCTCTCTATCGCCTCGAAATGAGCGGCGACAACGTCGACCTCCCCGTCCTCATCGACGCCGACACCAAGGCCCCCTTCGCCCAGGTCGCCGTCATCCCGCGCACGATG
>JAKLHU010000410.1 GCA_022709995.1 Verrucomicrobiota bacterium
CCGTGATGCACCGCCGTGAACAGCGGCACAATGTCCGCGGCGCCGCCCAGGTGTTCATGCGAGGCCGAAGCGCAGATGATGCCGCCGTCGCACAGGTCCATGTACGGCTCGCTCGTCGTCTCGGTGGTGAGAGTGTAGCCGGGATTCTCGGCCCGCAAGCGCTCCAGCAGCTGCCGGAAGCCGCGGATGTGGTAATTGCCGCCGCCCAAATCATGGCGATGCGAGGGATTGTAGCAAGGCGTGAAGGTCGCGCAGCCGATCATGTCAAGGTACTGCCCGGACAGGCCGCTGCCGGAAAGACGGCCGATGAGCTCGGAAATCTTGTTCTGATACGCATCAGCCTCGCCGCACATCCAGGCCAGGCGGTGATTGTTGTAGCGGTTGAAGGCGTGCGCATGCGGCGAGCCGTCCGCCTTTTTGACCACGCCGGCCGCGCCGCCGTCCTGCCAGTTGTCGCCGTCCATGTCCCAGCACACGCTGTTGACATAGACCTGCGTGTAAATGCCCTGGCCGGTGAGGCGCTGCACCGCCGTCTGGAAGGCCTCGACCCCGTCGCGCGGCGGCCAGAAATTCGGATAGTCGGTGTCATACGGATTGCTGTGCCACCAGTACCAGTCGAGAGCGACCTTGGCCTGGCCAAGATCTTTCTGCAGACGTTCAACTGTGGGGACGACGTCCTCGACGCGGCCGCGGTTCCACACCCACATGGCGATGTCGCGCAGCGGATTCTGGCGCGGGCGGTTGACCGCCCAGGACTGCCGCGTCGCCCACGGCTTGTAAATCTGCGCCGCTTCATACCAGCCGCCACGATACGGCTTGACGCTGCTGACGTACGGAACGCCGCCGCCGGCCGGGATCGTCTTCGGCAACGGACAGAGGTAGACGCCGGCATACGTGAACCCCAGCCGATCGGCGGAAACCGACATCTCCGCATACTTGATGTTCCAATCACCATCACGGCTGTCAAAGTACCAGCTCTGGCCATGCGGGTTGATGACGGCGTTGAACTGCATGGCGCGTTGCGCGTAACGGACCGGCGCCCGGCCCCAGACCTGAGCCTTGGGATTCAGATAGCCCATGTCCCAGCCGCCATAGAGAAAGCGGCCCGCAATGTCGAACTCGTGCCGGACTAGCGGAAAATGGATTTCCTCGATGGGCTGTTGGCCCTGGTAGCCGTCGTAATGGAGGGCGCCGGCAAAACGGCCGTCGGGAGCCTGCTCCCAGGTGACGGTGACGGTGAAGCCGTCGCCGGCGACGGGATGGCCGGTCCAGGTGAGCGTCGCCTGCCGTTGGTCCGCCGACATGGCCTTGGCGGCCCGACGCATGGCCGCGGGCGTGATGGCCTGCGCCATGCCCTGGCTGTCCTTCCACGCCATTTTCCAGCCCAGCTCCGCACGGTGGAGGAAATCATCCAGGCTGACCAGGTCGCGCTGGCGCAACCACTGCAGAGCGACTTGCACGGCCGAGGGCTTTTCGCCGGTGATGTTCTGGATTTCGGCCAGGGCGGCGAACAGGTGCTCGCAAGCGGTGCGGTAGTCGACCCCGGCGATTTCGACCAGCAGCCGGGCGCCGCGGTCGAGGAGCTTCTTGTTGGTGCAGTCGACCCAGCTCATCCAGTTGCCGGTGATGCGCCCAAGCAAAGCCATCGCCCCGGTGGACACGGTGTTGAGCACCAGCTTCAAAGCCAGGTGCCGCATCAAATCAAGAGCACCGCTGCCAACGGCCGTCGTAATCTGGAAAGCGCCGGACAGTTCCGTGTCGATCGCCAGCCGAGACGTATGAGCGAATTTCCCTGACAATTCTGCGAAGGCGGCCTCCAGGTCGCCGTCGCGGCCCATGGCGACCAGCACCGCGGCGTCCCGGCCGCTGTCATGGCGCTCCTCAAGGTCTTCCTGGCCAACGGCGAACTGCAGCAGGTCCGCCGCCGCCAGGGCCGGCGGCTTCGAAACGATTTTTTCGCCGGCCCCCATGGCGACGTAGTCCTCGGCAGTCCAGTTCAGGCAGCGCAGCGGCCGACGCATGCCGCGGATCCAGGCGTCGGCCGTGGCGAGCAGCGGGTTCTTGACGAAGGTCCAGGACTGCGGGGCGGTCTTGTTGTCCCGCCGCCGGAAGGGCGGCAGCATGAACGTCGGCGAGCGCTCGGTCGTGTCGGTGAAGATGTCGAGCAGAAAGTCATTGGCGAAATACGTCAGCTTGCCCTGGTTGCGGTAGATGCCGGCCTCAAAGGCCATGTAGTCGGCGATGGCCTGGACATTGGCCTCGGATTCCAGCGCGTCAAGCAGGGCCGCGAAGTCGCCGGCATAGTCGCGCTCCGGCCAGCCGAGAAGACGGTGCAAGACGGTCTCCAGGGCGGCGCCGGCAATCAGCTGTTCCGAGGTGGTGGCCTGCATGCGCGTCGAGCCGGCCAGGGCCATGGGGCCGCAATGCAGGTCCAACACGCACACCCGCGGGTCCGTGATCGCCTGCCGGCAGCGCTCCAGACGGCTGGCCAGCAAGTCAGCCGGATTGTTGAACAACAAAAACACGCCCGCACCGCGGTCGGCGGCAGCCGACACCGTGCCTAAAACCGACGACGTCTCGCCCCCTTCGGTGATCGCGACCAGCAAATCCCTGGCCGTCATCTTCGCCTCCTCCACCTGCCGCCGGCCAAACGCCGCGTAGTCTTCGAAGAATTCGACGGACCGGACCAGGGCATAGTCGCCGCCGGTCATGATGCTTTCGACCTGGTCGGCCAGTTTTGCCGTTTCCGGATGCCGGGCGCAGGCCGTGCGCCACATCGCCTCCAGCAGGATGCTGAGCCGGCCCGTGGCGCCGCAACCCGAGAAGATGACGCGGCCGCCCTGGCGGATGGTGCGCAGGCCGGCTTCGACCAGCCGGGCGTATTCCGCCGAGGCCAGGACGCGCCGCGCCATGGCCAGCACATCGCGGTCCACGCGCTGCAGGGTTCTGA
>JAKLHU010000411.1 GCA_022709995.1 Verrucomicrobiota bacterium
CCCACGCGTGGTTCTGGCTTTCGCTTTCCGGGCTGGTGGGGTTCACGATCGGCGACCTTCTGCTCTTCCGGGCGCTGGTGGTCGTCGGAGCGCGCGTGTCCATGCTCATGATGGCCCTGGTGCCGCCCATTACCGCGATAATCGGGTGGGCCGCGCTCGGGGAAACGCTGACGTATTTCAACCAGCAGTACATGCGCATCGAGGACCCGTATCTGCGGGAACGCCTGGCTGACATCAAAGACGTGCTGCTACGCATCAAGAACGCGGCCGACAACCTCCGGGATGACACGGTCACCTCCGAAGCCGGCCTATTCAGCGCCCGCCACGTCGTGCTCTGCGCCCGGGAACTGCTGCCCTCGCAGCTGGTGAGCATTCCCCGCAACAACATCTACGGCATCCTCTGTGAACACGGCGGGACGACCTGCCACACGGCCATTTTGGCCCGCGCCCTGCAGATCCCCATGCTGGTCGGCGTCACCGGGCTGCTCGACAAAGTCCGCTCCGGGGACAACGTGCTTCTCGACTGCAATTCCGGCCGCTGCTACCTGCGCCCGACCGACGCCCTGGCCAAGCAGTTCCGGGAGCCGCTCCGCCTGGCCCATCACCACCGCAAGCACCAGGCCGAGGCGCCGACCCCGATGTCAGACGGCACCCTCACCCGCGACGGCGGCAAAATCCATTTTGCCGGCAACATCGCGCTGCTCAGCGAAATGCCGGCATTGCGCCACTACGGGATCCCGGAAATCGGCCTCTACCGCACGGAATTCCTGTTCATGATCCGCAACAGCCTGCCGAGCGAAGAAGAGCAGTTCCATGTGTTCAAGCGCATGATGGACGCCGCCGCCGGCATTCCGGTGACCTTCCGGGTGATGGACGCCGGCGGCGACAAGCCGCTGCCGTATCTGAACATCGGCCAGGAAGACAACCCGGCGCTTGGCTGGCGCGGCCTGCGCTTCATGCTCTCGAATCCCGACATCCTGCATCCGCACTTGCGGGCGATTCTGCGGGCCAGCGCCTTTGGCAAAGTCAGCATCATGCTGCCGATGGTGGCGGACATCTATGATTTGAACCAGGCCAGGGAAGCCTTGAAGGCCGCCGAAGACGACCTGGTCCGGCGCGGCGTTCCGTTCGACCGCAACTACCGCCTGGGCATCATGCTGGAGGTTCCCTCGGCCTTCCTCGGCCTCAAGCCGCTGTTGCCGCACGTCGACTTTGTCAGCATCGGCACCAACGACATGGTCCAGTTCCTCTTTGCCGTCGACCGGGGCAACAACCGCGTCATCAAATGGTTCCGGCAATGCCACCCGATCGTCCTGCGGCTGCTGCGGGACGTCTGCCGGCAAGTCGCGGCGCATCCCGGCAAAAGCGTCACCTTGTGCGGCGAACTGGCCGGTTCGGAGCGGGCCCTGCCCCTGCTGCTGGGCGCCGGCCTGCGCCACTTGAGCATGACGCCGCATCGCGTGCCCCTCCTCCGGACCCTGGCCGCGAAACTGAGCCTGGCGGAATGCGAAGACCGGCTGGACCGGATTCTTGCCACCTGCGAAAGCGAAATGGATGTCATGCGCATGCTGGACGACATGCAAGCCCGAACCTGAGCCGACGCCGACGACTTCCAGCGGCCGGGCAGAAGCCCATCCGGCCCTTGCCCCGTCACCATGAAACAACCAGGAGACAATGATGGTCACCGCTTTCGTACTGATCAGCGTCGAAGACAAGAAAGTGCATGAGACGGTCCGCGCCCTGCTGAAGCACCGCGGCGTCACCGAAATCCACATCGTGGCCGGCGAATACGACATGGTGGCGGTCATCCGGGTCAAAGACAATGAGATGCTGGCCAGGCTGATCACCGACCAGATCGTCAACGCCCCCGGCGTCGAACGGACCAAGACCCTGTTCGCCCTGGAAAGCCATTCCACCTTTGATTTGCAGGACATCTTCGGCGAGAATTCATGACCACCCCTATTTCCAGCAGCGGCCGCGACGAGCGGCGTTTCGGCCGGACCGGCTATGTCGCCCTCCTGGGCCGTCCCAACACCGGCAAGTCAACTCTCCTGAACACGGTGCTGGGCCAGCACTTGGCGGCGGTCTCGAGCAAGCCGCAAACCACCCGCAAATACCTGATGGGCATCTTCACGGATGATGACTCCCAGATCCTTTTCCTCGACGCGCCCGGGGTCCATGCCGGCAAGCTGGCGCTGGACGAGGCGATGGACAAAGCCATCGGCCGCGTGCTGGAGGATGCGGACATTCTCGTCGCCATGCTTGATCCGACCCGCGAGCCGGGCGCCGAAGACGAGCTGACCGCCCGGCGGGCCGCCGGCTGCGGCAAGCCGGTCATCCTGGCCGTCAACAAAACAGACGTGGCGTCGGCCGACGACGTCGCCCGCACCCTGGCCTTCTACCGCCAGCACGTGCCGGACGCGCCGGCTTTGGAGATTGTCGCCCTGGACCGGGCCCGCGTGGAGTCCCTGCTGCAGCTGGTGAAGACGCTGCTTCCGGAAGGGCCGTTCCTCTATGGGGCCGACGATGTCACCGACGCGTACGAGCGGGACATCGCCGCCGAGCTGATCCGGGAAGTCCTGCTGGAGGAACTGCGCCAGGAAGTGCCGCACAGCGTGGCCGTCGCCATCGACACCTGGAAGGAAAAAAACAACCGCCTGTACATCGAAGCCACCCTGTACATCGAACGGGAGAATCACAAGGCGATCATCATCGGCCGGGGCGGCCAGATGATCGCCCGCATCCGCGAATCCGCCACCCGCCGCCTCCATGCGTTCGCCGACGCGCCAATCACCCTCAACCTGTTCGTCAAAGTCGCGCCCGACTGGCGCCAGAAGAAGAAATTCCTCCAGGAGTTCAAGTTGCTGGAATGAGCCGCCCGCGGCCGGGGGCTTTTCGCCCCGGCCGGCGCGTATTTTCCCGCTTCGGCCCGTCG
>JAKLHU010000412.1 GCA_022709995.1 Verrucomicrobiota bacterium
AATCCAGGCGCAAAAAGCCGTCCCCGCGCTCCAGACTGGAAGACGCGCCGTCGACAGTCAGGGCCGCCCGCTGCGACCAGTCCTGTCGCAGGTCCAGCCGGCTGCCGACGACGCCATTGCTGAGGGATGGCGCGGGCGCCGTCCAGCCCGCCGGCCGCCAGGACAGGCTTTTCACCAGCAGGTGGCCTTCCGGCTGATGCATGTTGACGACGGTCCAGCGGTGCCGGCGCAGGCGATGCGGGCCCGCATACACGGTCTGCTCGCTGCGCCAGCCGAACATGGCCTGATCACCACCGCCGCCGGCATACACGCCGCTGGCCTGATACGTCAACTTGCCGGGCCCACGCGCGACCAGGGCATAGGCATCGACCGAGACGGCGGCGGTCAGAGCAAGGCCGTCGGCCAGCTGCAGTTGCGACACGGCGGCGACCGGCGCGGCCAGGGCGGCGTCCCAGGGTTTCTCTGCCACGATTTGACGCCCCAGGCCCGGGCCGGTTTCCAAGGTATAGGCGACATCGCGGTCAGCAGTCGTGGTCGCCAGGAAGTCGACCGTCAGCCACTTAACGCTGCCGTCCGGCCAAGTCGCCGCAACGGCGCGCTGCGACACGACCGGCTGGCCGGCGGCGTCCACGAGACGGGCGTCGTCGGCGCTGGCCAGCATGCCCTGGGCAAAGGGGACGCCGGAGGTCACCGGCCAGTCCTGCCGCGGTTTGGCCGGCTCATGCACGCGCAGCTCCACCCGCTGCGGCGCCGTCGCCGGCGGTTGCGGGCGCTGTCCGGCCACGAAGACCACCGGCGCCGATTCCATGGCCGTCTGCGCATTCAGCTGGCAGACGACTTTGCCTTCGTAGACTGCCCCGGGCGTCAGCCCCTCGAGCACGACGGCGTGGTTGCGCAGGTTGGCGCCGTCCTCTTCGGCGGCGCTGTCCATCGCCGCGCCCTGACGCCCGAAACGAAACACGGCGGCCGGGGTCGTGGTCGTCGTCAACCAGGAAATCTGGGTTGTGCCGTCAGGACGCGTAAACGCGGCCAGGTGCCGTATTTCCGGCGCTTCGGCCGGCGCCAGGCGGATATAGTCATAATAGGACGGCCCGGTGTTGCCGGGGGTGGCGTAGCGGTCGTCCGCCCACAGTTCAAACACGCCGTCGGTGATGTTCCAGAACCCCAGGCTGACTTCGCCGCCAGTGTGCTTGCTCCAATTTTGGCCATCCAGGGACAAGGCGAGGTTGCGCAGCGGTCCACTGACAAAGACCTGATAGCCGCCGGCGGGGATGCCGGTGAGACGCGTATGCAGGGGCGGCGCGCCCTCTTCGGGCGTGGCGCGGTCGGCCTGGATGTTGGCCGGCGTGCGCAGGGTCTGGCCCCAGGAACGCTTCACCCAGCCTTCCGGCTCGGTGGTCCACAGCGTCCAGCGGTCGTCGCTGCTCTGGTCGATGCGCCAGGCGTCTTTCGGCTCGCTCCATTCCTCGGTTTCAAAGACCAGTCCCGTCATGTCATCGCGACGGCCGCGTTCCGCCGGCGCCAGTCCCAGCAGCCTTTTGACCGGCAGCAGGAGATTCTGGGCGAACAGCTCATAACCGGCCGGCGACAGGTGCAAACCATCCCGGAACACGGCCGGCGTGACGGCCGCGCGTCCCTGCAAAAGGCTATGGCCGACATCGAGGAAATCCGCACCCTGCCGGGAAGCGGCCTCGGCCAGGAGGCGGTTGACCTCGGCGACCGGGTAGTCGCCCTGGCGCGGCAGGATTCCCAAGGCGAGAATCTTGGTTTCCGGGAGGGCGGCGCGGATGACTCCCAGCAGGTTCTCGATGCCGGCGGCGAGGTCGGCCGGCGCCGGCGCCGGCTTGGCGGCGAAGTTGTTGGTGCCGATCAGAAGCACAATCGCCTTCGGCCGGCATTCCAGCTGACGGCCGGCCGTGATCCGCCACAGCACGTGCTCGACGCGGTCGCCGGAGACACCGTAGTTGACGGCGCCGAGGGGCTTGAAATAACGCTCCCAGGCGTCCTTGCCGCCGGGATACTGATGGTCGGCGGCGTATTCCCAGCACATGGTGATCGAATCGCCCAAAAACATCAGCGGGATGTCCTGCTGCTGCCCGGCCCGGGCGGTCAGGGATGCCGACAAGTCCTTGGCCCAATCGGTCCGCGGCACGACCTCCAAGGTCGGATTGGCCGCGGCCGACAACGCCAGACCGCCAGCCAGGAGCATCGACAACATCACGCTGTGAGACATCGACATGTTCGCTTTCTCCTCATGCTTTACCGAAAAACGGCGAAGGCGCCGCGGCAGCCGAAATCCCCTCACGGTGATTTCGAATGCCTGGCGGCGCCTCCGGTGGCTTATGAACTTGAGGCTACGAGACGTCAGCCGTTGCGGCGGGCGAACTCGGCCATGAATGTCGTCAGCGCTTCGATGCCGGCCAGGGGCATGGCGTTGTAGATGCTGGCCCGCAGACCGCCGACCGCGCGGTGGCCTTTCAAGCCGATCAGGCCGGCCGCCTTGGCTTCGGACACGAACTTTTTCTCCAAATCCTCGTTGCCGGCGCCGATCCGATAACAGACGTTCATCTTGGAACGGCAGGCGACATCGCAGGTGCCGCGGTAGAATCCGGAGCGGTCAATGGCGGCGTACAGGCGGGCGGCCTTGATCTCGTTCAATTTCTGGACGGTCGACACGCCGCCCTGCTCCAGCATCCAGTCGGTCACCAGACGGAGCATGTAAATCGAAAACGTCGAAGGCGTGTTGAACAGGGATTTGTTCTTGATGTGGGTGCTGAAGCGGAGCATGGTCGGGACCGTCTCCGGGCAGCGCGCCGCCAGGTCGCGGCGGATGACGACCAGCGTCACGCCGGCCGGGCCGATGTTCTTCTGCGCGCCGGCATAGATGACGCCGAAGCGACCGACGTCGAGCGGGCGCGACAGGATGGTC
>JAKLHU010000413.1 GCA_022709995.1 Verrucomicrobiota bacterium
TTGCCGTCGACCGGCAGGAACCGGAATACGCTTCCGGCCAAGGGCGGATTGCCGAGGCGGTAGTCGGACGTCGCCGCGGTCCGGTTTGGGAACATGTTCCAGTAGGCATGCCCGTCCCGGCCCATCGGGTCGTTGTCCCAGTAGTAGCGTTTGGGCGAGCTTTGGAAGAAGTTGCCGCCGGAGGCGATCATGCTCTGGTTTTGCGGGTCGTTCATGGCGCGGCGCATGGCTTCGCCGAGAATGGCGGGGCTCTGGTGCACGAACATGTGCGGGGCGACTTCGCGAATCTGGCGCAACGTCGTGGCTTCCTTTTGAAATGGCCAGAAGCCGGTTTTCGTCAGCTCCGTGTCATAGAGAAGCATGTTCAGGGAGTCTTCCAGGCCATGGAACGGCGTGGTGCGCAGGGCGAAGCTGGAGTCGACGATGCCGTTTCCCGGCGGGCGCACGCCAAAGAGTCCATCCAGCTCGTCCCGGAAGTCGATGGGGCGGCAGACCTGGTTGAGGCCGGTGGCGTTGGCCACGCGCTGTTCCAGGGCGAGGACGACGGTCCTGGTGTTGCCGAGGTCGATGACCAGGTCGACCGGCACGGGCTCGCCTCCGAACGGCGCCGGCCAGAGGATTTCCAGGTCCGGGCACTCGGCCTTGAGGACAAAGCCGTCTTCCTCCAGGCGTGCTTTCAGTCCGAGGGTCAGCGGGTGGCTGGGCAGGTCGTGCGGGTCGGCCGCGAAATAGGGCGGCGGGGCGGCGCTGGCGGGCTGGCGGTCGCGCTGGCGGCGGAACGCCTCCAGATCGCGCGGCTGGGGCGGCCGGGCGTCGACGGGCAGGCCCCGGCTGGCGTCGCCGAGATTGGTCTCCAACGCCAGCCAGAGGCCGATGGCGTCTCCTTCGCGCCCGCGGCGTCGTTTGCTGCCGTAGCGGTAGCGGATCCAGGTCTTGCCGGGCCAGGTCTTCCACCGGCAGTCGTCGTTGGCGCCAATCAGCACCTCGCGCAGGCGGGCATGAAAGGCCGGGTCGACGACCGGGAGCCATTTTTCATCCCAGCCGGGGTCGTCGTCGGCGAAGACGCGGGCGCGGACTTCTGGTGGCTCCAGGTCTTTGCGGTTGAAGGACATCGGCAGGAAGAAGAATTGATGTCCCGAGTCGCAGCTGAGTGAGATTGCTTGCATGGCGAGAGGTGTTTGACAGCGGTTTGATGGTGGCGTGGCAACGGCGGAACGCGGGCTGCGTGGGGGCGTTGGGTCAGGGGGCGGTGGGCCGGCTCTGGTCGGCGGCCTCGTGTTTCAGGGCGGTCAGGGTGTCGTCGCCCGGGAAGTTCGGCCGCTGGCTGGCGGTTCCGGCAACCAGGATGGTCTGGATGCGTTCCAGAAACGGCGCGACGGTTTGGCGGTAATACGCTGTCTGTTCCCGGTCGCAGGGGTTGCCGAGCGCCAAGTCCCGCTCCTGGTCGGCATGGAATTCGAGCCTTGTTCTGGCCGTCTGGACATCGGCGTCTGGTTTTCTGGTGTTGTGCATGGTTCCTTCCCAGACGACGTTGGTGATGGCGGTGGCCAGGCAGGACCGCATTCTGGTGGTGATCGGGACCTGGTGCTGATAGAAGCGTTCGATCATCCAGACTCGGAGTTGGTCGAGGTCGGCCGCTTCCTGCAGGCAGGCCAGGAATTGCCGGGTGTCGGCGGGGGTGTCCATGCCCAGGTCGCGGTAGGGCCAGCCGGCGGTGGCGTCAACGGCCGGGAGCTTGTCCCTGATTCTGAATATTTGTCGGTGCAGGTAGCCCTTCAGGTTGGCGGCCTGGTTGCCGAGCTGAGCCGGCGGAATGTCGATGGTCTCGGGATTGATGTCCTGAAGTTGTCGGATCAGACCGGCAATCCAGCCGCTGGGGTCGCTGAAGGCGTCGGCGCCGGGATAGTCGAACGGCTCCTGCCGGTGGCAGGCCGCCCGGGTGGCGTCGTGGATTTTGCGCAGGGCGGCGTTGCGGCGGTCGGCGTCCTTGGCCGGGGTCGGCAGGGCGGTTTCCAGCAGGTCCTGGAGAAGCTGCCAGGACTGTTCCCGGAGCTGGTGTTCAAGTTTCTGGCGCCGTGCCGGGTCGAGGTGTCCGGCCAGCTGCTGGAACAGATAATGGCAGCCGCCGTCCGGGGCGGCGACCATTTCCTGGAATGAGCGGCGGCTCTCCGGGGTGCGGAACTGCTTTTGGAAGTCTTTGTCCGCCATGATGTTGTCCCTGGCCTTGGCCAGCAGGTCCTGCTCCTGTTCGGGCGACAGGGCGCCGCCCTGGGCGGAAGTGGGGAAAATGAAGCTGCCGTCCGGGAAGATTTTGTAGGTGGTGGCGAAGGTCAGGGCTTTTTGGGGCAGGGGATCGAGGGCGTCGAGCATGGCGAACAGGGGCAGGAGGCCGTTGCCGACCTGCCCGAACGACGTCAGTACGTCGCTGATGAGCTTGCCGCCGAAGGTGAGGACCAGGAACAGGGGCAGGGGCGGCGGTTCCGGCGAGGTGAAGTCATACCCGGGGGCGACGCTTTGCCACCAGAGGCGGAAGCCGTCGCGGATCTGGCGGGGCTGGGCCGGAAAACGGCCCAGGCGCGACATGAGGATGAAGGCGTCGATGGCGCCGTCCAGGGCATAGGCGGTGACGATGGAAGCGGTTTTGCCGCGTTTGAGCACCTGGGTGAACAGCCGGGGGTCGAAGAGGTCCACGCGGTCGCCGTCGAGCTGGTTCTCCTCGGCCGTCTGATTTGATTTCAGGGCGACGCCGGGGAAATCGAGCAGGTCGGCGGCGGTCATGACTTCGAGGAAGGCTGGTGGCATGGAGGGCGTGGGGTGGAGGGGAATGACGATTTCCCTGGTCATCGCCTGAAAATAGCCGAGGTCGATATTTTCCTTGAGGAGGAGGGGGCCGGAGTCGGCGCCGATGAG
>JAKLHU010000414.1 GCA_022709995.1 Verrucomicrobiota bacterium
GTCCTCCGCCGGTTCGCTGATGGTCAAGATGTTGGCGGCGGTTGCAGATTTTGAGCGTGATCTAATCATTGAACGCACCCAAGCTGGACAGGCTCGTGCACGTGCTGCAGGCAAGCACATGGGGCGACCGGCAAAAACAACTCCGGACCATCCAGGGAAGCCAGAAACGCCAACACCTGGTCTAAACTGCCGTCCGCCACCACCCGCACCGGAAAGCCAAGCAGATAAGGCCGTGTAGATGCCTCCGAGCTGACCAGGGCCAGCATGGGCTCGGCGGTGATACCGGCCGCCGGCAGGGATGCCCCGACCGGCGTCGCCACCTTGACCGTGTCGTCGCCCGCAATCCGCAAACCGGCTGCCAACACCTGCCCGGCCACTTTTTCCACCGCCCAGATGTGCAGCATCAACTGATACACATATGGACTCGAGGTGTCGTCACGAAGTTTCAGCACCAACGGCGAAATCGGCACGCCCCGAGCCGACAGTTCCCGGCATACCCGGGTATATTCCGCCTGATAGTCCAAAAGCGACACGCTGCGAACCAGATTCGCCCTGGTCTCATAACCTTTTTTGATATAGGACGCAAACGTTCGCGAGGCCTTCTCCCGGGCGGCCTGGACCTGTGCCGCCAGGCCCTCGCCGCGTTCCGCATCGCCTAAGACCCGCTGCAGATCCTGGGCATAAGCCGCGAGCCACTCCGCCTGCGTCGGCCAGGGAGACCGGCTCAGACGCTTCTGCAATTCCACCTCCTCCTGGCGAACCGCCAGGAGTTTCCGCTTGTGCGGCTGCAGCACCAGGACATACAGCAACGCCTGCACGGCCAGAAGCAGCAACGCTCCCGCCAGCAACGCCTGATGTACTTTCAACCAACGGCTCATGGGCCCATCTCCTCGGCGGCAACCGGAAGCGGACGGACGTCCGGCGCCGCCAGCGGCAGCCGAAACGAAAAGGACTTGAACTGCGCTTCCGGAAGCTTCTGGAAAAAAGCCACCCACGGCCGGAAAATGTCCTCCCGACCCATGCGGTCCTGTTCGGAAAGCTGATCCACACCGCGAAACTCCGGGCCGGCATTCAACTTGCGAACCAGGTTGCGAATCGGCTCAAACGGCTGCTCCGCCTGCAAAGGCGTATAGCCGGCGGCAACATAGGCATGACTGCAAGGCAGACCGAAAACCGAAAGCAAAACCGGGAATTCACCGCTGGCAGCCCGGTCGCCCAAAGCCGGTTCGGCGGTTGCGCCAAACATCCCGGCGGCGGGTGCGGCCGGCGCGGGCACCCGCGGCGCCGAAAGCTTGCCGCCGGACTCCCGCTTGGCATGATAACTCGCCTCATCCGCCAGGTAAATGAACCAGTCGTCGTCAGCACAGGATTGCCCCAAAAGCCCGACGGCCGCGGCCGCCCGCCGCGCCTGATTGCCGGTGACCACCAGCGGAAGGAGCTCCGCCTCCAGCTGCCAACGGCGACTTTGCAGCTGCTCGATGCCGTTGATGTCATTGCCGCACTGCGACAGCTGTTCAATCCGGACCTGGTGCGCCGCCAGCTCGCGGCTGCTTCGGCGCCACCAGGACGCCTCCAGCCCGGCCAGAACAATGGCGACCAGCGCCAGAGCGGCGGCCAACCAGGGCCAGCGCCGTTCCCGCTGCAAACGCCAGGCGACATCCGCCGGCAGCAACGATAAACGAAATTCAGCTTCCCCGGCCGCCTGCAGAGCCAACCCGAGCGCGACCGCGAACTCCGGCCGCCGGACACCGCCAACCAAAGGCCCAAAGACGCCCACCTGGCTTTCCAGACGATCCGCCAGCCAGGCATCCAGACCGCCCAGCTGACTCCCTCCCCCGCACACATACACCTGTTCAATCGGCACCGACGCCATCTCCGCCTGTTCCTGATTGCGCCAGTGCTCGACGGCATTGTGAATTTCCGTCTCCAACTGCCGGGCCGCCGCCAGCAGCGCCGAATGCGGAGCCTCGTCCGAAAGATTCACCCGAGCGGGAGATGGCTTCTCGTCATACTTGGACGCGCCGGGGCGTGCCGCCATGGCCTGCTGAAAACGCTCGGCGCTGAACAGCAACGAGCCGACAAACAGCGGCTGGCCGCCGGCAAACACCACGGCCGTGGAGTTGTCCTTGCCCAAATCCAACAGCAGAACCGGCCGGGGCGAACGCGCCGTTTCGGGATGACACCAGCAATACGCGCTCACCATCGCCAGACCGGTCATCGCCAAGCCGTCATGGCGGAGGCCGGCTTCAGCGCACAAACGCAACCGCTCGCGCAGCGTCTGCTCGCGGCACAAACCAATCAGGACGGGCCGCTGCCGACCGCAACCGGCCGGCAACGGCTGATAATCATGCACAAACGCCTCATCCGACAGGCTGGCCAGCTGCCGGGCCTCATAGTCGACCACCCCAGACAGCGCCGCCGCCTGGGCGACCGGAAAATCACTGACCAGAGTCGTCGACAAGTACTGGGGCACCCCGAGCACGAGCTGGGCCTTGCCCCAGCCGCGGCTCTGCAACCAGTCGCGCACGCTCTGGTACAGTTCCTTCTCGGTGAGAATACCCTCCTCGGCAATATCCAGCTTTTCCGCCGCCGTCAATTCGACGACCTTGCCGCGCCGACGCAGAACAACCGCCTTCGGACCCGAAGAACCGATGTCCAAACCAAGATAGTGAGTTTGACCGGAAAACATCACCCTTTACTCCAACTCAATCTCCACTTGCTTCACCCCCGCACTCCATCCGAACCCGGCCCGCGACTGTTGGAAGCCCCGACCGAACAACGGTAAATATATCACCATCACCGCGTTTCAGCCAATGGCCGACAGCCTGGATTCGTAATCGGTCACCCATTGATAACGAAGTCATGGCGCAGTTCCGTCGCAATCGGTCAGACATTGAAACTGGCGTCCGT
>JAKLHU010000415.1 GCA_022709995.1 Verrucomicrobiota bacterium
GAACCAGGCCGTCTCCGGTGCGGCGGTTGGAGATTTCCCGGTTAGGCGGCCGGTGGGAGGGGTTTGCCTGGAGGGCGGCGCCTGGGCCCCGCCCCGGTTCGCCGCACCGCCCTCGTCGCTTTTGCCCGGGTTTTCGCCGCTCCGCGGCGGTCGGAGATTGCCTTGTTGATCCCCTATAGGGTGGGATCGCCTAAGCCTTATCTTGGCCTCCGTCCTCGTTGATGGTCCTTGACCATTAGGCCTCTTCCCCCGGTGTCGTCTTTTCCGGATCCAAGACTTTCCAGTCTGCTGGCGGATCGCCCAGGTCGGGCACGTCCATCCGTTCGCCATCTCGGAGGGCGGACTGGTGCGCGACCAGGCCGGGCAGGTTGAAGCGGGCGGCGGTCCAGATGTTGGTTGGCGACAGGCGGCCGGTGGCTACGGCCCGGCAGAAGTCATCCACCAGGAAATGATGGGTGCCGTTGTGGCCGTTCTTGTCCTGGCGGTAGGACTCCGGAATGCGTCCGGTCGGCTGTATCGGCGCGCTTTCCCAGAAGCCGACGTTCTCGCTGATCTTCTGGGGGCCGTCCGGCTCGCTGATGACTTGGAAGACGCTCGGAGGCAGGAGCTGTTGGCTGACTTCCTGCATGCGCAGTTTTTGCGGGTTTGCCGGGTCCCAGCTGGAGAAATAATGGTGCGCCACGGCGAATTCATAGCAGGCGTTCGAGCCATAGAACTGCGAGATGTAGGTATTGGGGCCGGCAAAGGCGACACGGCGGTTTTCGCTGATGCGCGCGATGCCGCCATTCGAGAGCTGCAGAAGCATGGCGGTGTTGGAAAAGGGATTGTTCCACAGGTTGACGCCGTTGACGCCGAAGATGTCGGTCAAGTATTTTTCCGTGTAGCCGAAGGCCGCGACCTTGCGGGCGAAGACGCCGGGCAGGGCGCCGAGGATCATGGCTGTCGAATGGGT
Source organism: Verrucomicrobiota bacterium (assembly GCA_022709995.1). GTDB lineage: Bacteria > Verrucomicrobiota > Lentisphaeria > Oligosphaerales > Oligosphaeraceae > JAAZKI01. The sequence continues at coordinate 953 of JAKLHU010000415.1, forward strand.
CGGATAGAGCATCGGCGGAATGCCGGCCACGCGGCGCCAGTCCGGACCGTTGCGCGTGTAGTCGAAGTGGCGCTGGTCGTGATTGTACTGGGCCTCGCCATAGACAAAGTCGCCCATGTGGCCGGCCGCCATTTGGCGACGGCAGAAAATGGTTGCCGCGCGGTAGAAGCCGGTTTCGCCCATGGAGTAGGTCAGGCGGCTCTGGCGGACCAGCGCCTCGATTTCGGCGATTTCCTCAATCCTGCTGGCGCAGGGCACGGCGCTGTAGACATGCTTGCCGGCTTTCAACGCCGCGATCACCAGAGGGCCATGCAGGTGACGCTGCGTGAAGATGGCAATCGCGTTGATGTCGCGGCGGTGAATGGCCTCCTCAAAGCTGGCGATCACCGGCACCCCGAATTTCTCCGCATAGGCCGCCGAACGCTCGGGAATGAGATCGCAGACTGCGACCGACTCGACGTCCGGATGCTTCTGAAACAGGGGGACAAAACTTTTGCAGAAGGCACCGCAGCCAATGAAACAGAGACGGATTCGTTCTCGCATGGTTCACCTGTTGGTTGGATGGTGGAAAGGCGATGGAGGAAGGAATAAAGAGAGGTCGCTTGGCGCGGGCCAGGGGGGCCGGCACCGGTTTGCGGTTCAGACTTTCTGGTGTTTCCAGCGGCCATGCATGAACCAGGCGGTCACCAGCAGCGCGTGGATGACCTGGGTAGTCGCCATGGCCGTCCAGATGCCGATGGTGCCGAAGCGAGCCGCCAGGGCGTAGGCCAGGGGCACCTGGAGGCCCCAGAGCGTGAACGCATTGATGACAAAGGGCGCCAGGCTGGCTCCGGCCCCCCCCAAGGCCCGGCTCAAGACGATGCTGACGGCGCTGAAGACGTAAAAGGGCGCCTCGATGTGGAAGTATTCCGCGCCGATGTGGATGGCCTCGTCCTCCGACAGGAAGATTCCGAGGAAGAACGGCGCGAAGAAGACGAGCACGATGCTGGCCACGACCATGATAACGACTTCGATGCCGACCGCCGCCCAGGCCGCTCGGACGGCTCGTTCGGGGCGTCTGGCGCCGAGGTTCTGGCCGACCATGGCCGCCGCGGCGTTGCCAAAGGAAAAGGCCGGCATTAAAATCATCATGTTCAGGCGGGTTCCGACGCTGTAGCCGGCGAGGGCGGCCGTCCCGAACGGGGCGACGATCCGGAACATGGTCGCATTCATGAGGCTGCGCAGCAGCATTTGGCCGGTGCCGGGCAGGCCGATTTTGGCGATGCGCCAACAGAGATTGCCATTGGGCAGCCAGTCCCGGAGCGTGATTTTCAGGTGGAGGCGGCCGTTTCCGAGCAGGTGCAGGGAAAGCATCGCGGCCAGGGCCTGGGCGATGATCGTGGCCCAGGCCGCTCCGGCCACTCCGAGGCGCGGGAAAAAGCCGGGGCCATAGATGAGAAGCGGGTCGAGGACAATGTTGACGACGTTGGCCAACGCCATGATTTTCATGGGCGTCCAGGCGTCACCGGCGCCCTGCATAGCGGCGTTGCCGAGGAAAAGAATGAACATGGTGAAGCTGAAGAACAGGGAAATGCGCAGATAGGCAAGGCCTTCGGCAATGACTTCCTCCGGCGTGTTCATCAGCGCGAACATCTCGTGGCCGAAGAGCAGACCGGCGCCGGCAACCAGGGCGCCGAAGAACATCGCGATGGTGAGGCTTTGGCCGGCGGTGCGCGCGGCCAGGCGGCTTTGGCCTTCCCCGGTGAAGCGCGAGACCATGGCGATGATGCCGACCGACGCCCCCATCAGCACCGGCGTCAGGACAAAGAGCAGAGTCCCGCTGGCGCTGACCGCCGCCACGGCCCAGCTCCAGGCGGGCGACCCCGCCTCCGCCGCCCTGGCGCTGACCCAGCTCGTCGCCCCGGTCCGCGACACCCTCGGTGCCGAGGCGGGCGACGCGATTGCGCTGGCGGCCCG
>JAKLHU010000416.1 GCA_022709995.1 Verrucomicrobiota bacterium
CGTTCCCGTGCCCGGCCCCTCGAAGGCGATCGCGATGGAGCTGTCCGCGACGACGTCGCCGCCGAGCACGTCGGCGATCGGGTCGATTTCCGTCGCGGAAAAACCAAGCCAGGAGCGCCGCCGGAAACCCTCGGCGTACTGGAATTTGCCGGAGCGGAGGCCGAGCTGGCCCATGAAGTCCTGCATGACCTTCTGGTAGGCGTCCATGCCCTGGCTGACGTCCAGCCATTCCTTCTGTGACTTGTGGCAGGCGAGCATGTCCCATTTCTTCTGCATCATGGGTCCGACATTGACGAAGAATTCGGGCTCGATGCGTTTGCGGAAGGGATTCATCAGGCCGTGGGGAATGGCGTGATACACGGTGACGTCTTCCTGGATGGGCGGCCGCGGCGGGGTGCAGATGGCATTAAGCATGCCGCGGCTGAAGGCGGCGGTGACGGCGACCCGGCAGGAGTTGATGTGGTCCTCCATATAGTCGTCCGTCGACTGGGTCAGGATGACTTTGGGCTTGACGTCGCGGATGACGCTGAGGACTTTGCCGATGATGTCCCAGGTGTGGAACACTTCGAGGTCTTTGCAGGCGGCGGGATGCCAGATGGCGCCGACCAGGTCGCAGGCGGCCTGGCATTCGGCCCGGCGTTTCGCGGTGATGGTCGGAATGTCGTCCACCGCGGTGCCGCAGCAGCCGTCGGCGATGGTCATGTAATGCATTTCCCAGCCGTGCTGCTGCAGCATCAGCATGGTCCCGGCCATCATGAATTCAATGTCGTCCGGATGGGCGACGAGGGCAAGAACAGCGGGTTTTTTGCTCATGGTTGTCGTTTCTGATCATGGCCCGCCAAAACGTCCGGCCCCCGGGTGAAGCCGGGGCGCCGGACGGGGTAGGGCGGGGCAGAGGTTGTGGCTTAGTGCATTTCGACGGCGCAGGGGCCGATGCCGGGGCGGAAGAAGTTGAATTGGACGTTGGGATGGTCGGCCAGCAGGCTCATCGGCACGGCCGAGTCCGCGATTTTCTTGGCGATCATCAGGGTGGTCAGGCGCATGCCGAAGGCGTTGTCGTGGCAGCCGGCCTGCCAGATGGAGACTTTTTTGGCTTTCCAGGTTTCCTTCGGGCCGACCGTGGCGGCCCTGGTCGGGACCATGGCGATGTTGCCGCCGCCGGAGGTGCGGGCGTTCTGCATGACGGTCATCGGATGCAGGTCGACAATACGTGTCGCCAGCTGGCGGAATTCGGCCGGCGTGGGCGGGTTGGCGGCGTATTTGCCCTCGCGTTTGACCGGGTCGTTGAAGGCCCAGTGCTTGGTGTCGCCCTGGCCGCCCTGCATCAGCAGGCAGTTGAACTGGTCGAACGTGCGGCTGTAGTCATCCAGGTTGCCGGATGGGAAGTGCATGTTCTTTTCCGGCATGCGCAGTTCCGGGCGGATGCGGTTGAAGCACATCTCGCGGTCGGCTTTGGAAAAGGAGAGCGGATGGTCGGTCGACACGGCGACGCCGTTTTCGACCCATTCGTCCATGCCCCAGAAATGGGCGTCGAGCTTGGCCAGGTTGAGGCCGATGGCGTTGACGATGCGGGCGACCAGGGGGAGCTGTTCGGTCGGGCCGATGGGGCCGCAGATGCCGGCCGGCTTGTCGGGAGTCGACTGTTTCCAGGCTTCGATGTATTCCAGGGCTTCCGCGAGATAGAAATCCTCGATGGTGTCATACATCACGACTTTGAAGCCCGGACGGCTCAGCTGTTCCATGTCCTTGACCGTAAGCTTGGCCGTATCCGCCACCAGGTCTTCGTTAATGGTGGTGTAATCCCACCAGTCGGGAGCCACAACACTGCGCTTTCTCATCTGCTTTCTCCATACCGTGCTGAATGATGTTTGAACAAGACGTCGTCCGCGCCAGCGGACACGTGAGGGCATTCATCTATTTTAATGGCATTTGCCGTAAATGCAAGCCGGATGGCATCTTTGGACACGTCACTCGGGTAATCGGCCAGCCATGGCATTTGGCGGCGGTAGTGGTCTGGCGCGCCAAGGTGGCGCCTCCGGCCCTGAGGCGCTCAAGCGTTGATTTCTCAAGCGCTCAGGTATCAATGGCTGACCGTTTATTCACTCGGTGATCCAGACGGTCATTTCGCCGGGGGCGCGGTTGGCCCAGAGGAAGTACGGGACCGCGGTCATCCGGCAGGCCACATAGGACGGCCGTTCCGCGGCATACAGTTTCCCGCTCCAGGGCGTCAGGTCGCGGCGCAGGGCGGGGCCGGTGATGACGGGGGCGCGGTCCAGTTCGGCGGGGCCGGGGACGACGGCCAGCTCGGCCGCCGGGGGCAGGCGGAGGTCGGCCAGGTTGGGGCCGTTGTCGGCCTCTTCCAGGCAATAGACGACCGGTCCGCGCTGGAGGGCGACTTTGCCGGCGTCCTGGCGCACGGCCGGGTGGGCGTAGAGCCGTTCCACGGGCATGTCCAGGTGCAGGGCGACCTGGTCGCCGTCCTGCCAGGTCCGGGCGAGGCGGGCATAGCCGTTGGTCACGAGGCCGTCCAGGGCGACCGTCTGGCCGTTGACGGTCAGCGTGGCTTGCCGGCACCAGCCGGGAAGGCGCAGCGCGAGGGTGAAGTCGGCGGGGGCGTCGAGGCCGACGGTCAGCGTGACGTCGCCTTTCCAGGGATATTCCGTGGCTTGGGCGAGGCGCGTTTTCTGGCCGTCGCCGAGTGTCAGTTCGGCCTGGCTGTCGGCGTAGAGGTGGGTCCAGACGGTCTGGTCGCCGACGGTGTACAGGTACGAGCCCAGGGAAGCCAACAGCCGGGCGATGTTGGGCGGGCAGCAGGAGCAGAAATACCATTCCTGGCGCCGGGGCGGCTTCTGGTGGTTGAAGGAGTGATACAGCGGGTGGCTGGCCAGGATGTTGTCGTAGAAG
>JAKLHU010000417.1 GCA_022709995.1 Verrucomicrobiota bacterium
AGTTATCAATGGCTGAACGATTGCCGCCGACCGGCAGCGCCGCCGTCCCGCGCCGAACACCGGGAAAAAAGAGGCGGCGCCACGACCCAAGGCCGGAACCCGCGGCCAGGCAACACGCTTGCCTTTCTGGGCAAAACGGATATAGTATTTTTCGCTTGCATTCCTCCGACCGGGTTCCGCCAACGGCATCTGGCAGAGGCTGGTGAACACATCTTCCCCGAAGCCGGATTTTCGGCAGACAACCTTGGGAGCCTGACATGGCTGAAGAAGCAAAAAAAAGCCTCGGTTACAACGACACCCCCATCATCCCCGGCAGCAAATGGCATGTCCATGACGGCAACCGCCCGCAGCCGCCAGTCGTGACCCCCGCCGACTTCCCCACCCAGGAAAAAGCCGGCACCCCGCCCTCCGACGCCGTCATCCTCTTCGATGGCCACTGCCTGTCACAGTGGATAGACAAAAATGGCCAGGACGCCCCCTGGAAAGTCGAAAACGGCTACTGTGAAAGCGTCCCCAAAACCGGCAACATCCACACCAGAACCGAATTCGGCGACTGCCAGCTGCATCTGGAATTCGCCAAGCCGGACGCCCCCGGCGACGGCAACAGCGGCGTGTTCATGATGCGCAAATACGAAATCCAGATCCTGAACTGCCATGACCACATGACCTACGCCGACGGCATCGAGGGCGGCCTCTACGGACAATGTCCGCCCCTCGTCAACGCCTGCCGCCCGCGCCAGGAATGGAGCGCGTTCGACATCATCTGGATCGCCCCGCGCTTCGCCGGCGAACAGCTCATGGCCCCGGCCTACATCACCGTCTTCCTCAATGGCGTGCTGCTGCACCACATGCGCGCCCTGCAGGGCCCCACCAGATTCCGCGCCCTGGCGCAATACACCCCCCAGTCCTCCTATGGCGCCATCGAGCTGCAGGACCACGGCGACCCCGTCCGCTTCCGCAACATCTGGTGCCGCCCCTTATCCATCTACGGCAACTGACCGCGACAACCAACACCCCCTTTTTCATACAGCCAGCTCCCCAGCAACCAAGGACATCACCATGGCAGACGAAGTCAAGAAAACCATCGGCTACACCGACACCCCGATCATCCCCGGCACCTGCTGGCGCGTCCATGACGGCGACCGCCCCCAGCCCCGCGTCGTCAACCCCGGCTCCTTCAGCACCCAGGAAACCCCGGGCACGCCGCCCTCCGACGCCATCATCCTGTTCGACGGCGCCTGCCTCTGCAACTGGCTCGACAAAAACAACCAGGAAGCCAAATGGAAAGTCGAGAACGGCTATATGGAAGTCGCCCCCAAAGCCGGCAACATCCATACCAAGACGGAATTCGGCGACTGCCAGTTGCATCTGGAATTCGCCGCCCCGGAAGTCGTCGTCGGCAACGGCCAGAGCCGCGGCAACAGCGGCGTCTTCTTCATGCGCAAATATGAAATCCAGGTCCTGGACTGCTATGAAAACCCGACCTATCCGGATGGCACCACCGGCGGCATTTACGGCCAATATCCCCCCCTGGCCAACGCCTGCCGCAAGCCCGGCCAATGGAACATGTACGACTTTGTCTGGATCGCGCCCCGCTTCGCCGGCACCACCCTCGTTTCCCCAGCCTACATCACCGTGTTCCTGAACGGCGTCCTCCTGCATCACATGCGCGCCCTCCAAGGGCCGACGCAACACCGCATCCTAGCCGAATACAAGCCCCAAAACTCCATCGGCGCCCTGGAACTCCAGGACCACGGCGACCCCGTCCGCTTCCGCAATATCTGGTACCGCCCCCTGACGACCTACGACCAGCTGGCCTGACCCAAAGACGGCACGAGCTTCCGCCCCGCCAGCGGACTTTGACCCGAAGTCCGCGACGAGGCCGGAAGCTCTTCTGCCGCCTTATTCGTCCCATCGGTCCTATCCGCCGTCCCATTCGTCCCATAAAAATGCCGAAAATCCGCGCAGACCAACTTCTCGTCGACCGCGGCCTGTGCGCGTCCCGGAGCCTCGGGCGCCAGCTCATCCTGGCCGGCAAGGTCTTGGCGCCGGATGGCGCGGCACTGTCCAAACCAGGGCATCTGGTTCCGGACGACTGGGCTCTGACATTGCTCGAACCGCCCCAGTTTGTCAGCCGTGGCGCTGAAAAGCTGCTGGCGGCGCTGGATGCGTTCCGCCCTCCGATCGCCGGTTGCACCGCACTCGACCTGGGCGCCTCCACCGGCGGCTTCACCGACGTCCTGCTGGCCCACGGCGCCGCCAAAGTCTTCGCGGTCGACGTCGGCACTGGCCAGCTTCACGCCCGGCTGCGGGCCGACCAGCGCGTCGTCTCCATGGAACAGACCAATGCCCGCGAGCTGACCACGGCCATGATTCCTGTTGCCATCGATCTCCTGGTCGCCGACCTGTCGTTCATCTCGTTGACCAAGGTCCTCCCGGCGGCCCGCCCACTGCTAGCCGAGAACGCCTGGGCCATCGTGCTGATCAAACCCCAGTTCGAAGCCGACCGCCAGCACATCGGCAAGCAGGGCGTCGTCCGGGATCCGACGGTCCGCCAGGCCTGCGTCGACAAAATCCTCGCCTTCGCCGCCGCCGAGCTGGGCTGGTCCGCCGTCGGCGTCATTCCCTCTCCCATCACCGGCCCGAAAGGCAATCAGGAATTTCTGGCCGCCTTCCACGCCGGCCCGCCGCAGGCATCGTCCGAACCATGACGTTTCAGCCGTTCATCCGCCAGGCCTCGCTCCGCGTTCCGGCCGACGCCGCCGGCGCCGCCCTGCTCGACTATCTGGCCGGCCGCTTTCCCTATCACGACCGCGACGCCTGGCGCGGGCTAATCGCAGCGGGAAAGGTGCTGTGCAACGACCAGCCGGCAACGCCACAGCAATCGCTC
>JAKLHU010000418.1 GCA_022709995.1 Verrucomicrobiota bacterium
CCCAGGTTGCGATGCGCTGCGCGCATCTCCACCTGGGGTTACTTATGGTTTTGCCTCTCCGAGGCAGGCTCTTGAATGAACTGAATTCGGAATTTTTGCGTCCCTTTTTGCCCGAAAGCACTTAACGCTTACGGGCTTCCAGCCCCTGGAGTTTGGCAAATCCCGCGGCAAAGCGGTGCGGCGCTTCCAAGGTGGCGCCCCAGGCCCTGGGGCGCCAAAGCGTCTTTTTGCCCAACGCCCAGCTCGGCGAATCGGCCATTTCAGCTTCCTGGAAAATTGCCATTCCTGGGTAGACACGGCGAGTCAGGCCAAGCCCGATCGCTGCACGCCGGACTTTTGCCAAACTCCACGGGCTTCCAGCCCGGGCCCGCCATCCATTTCCGTAAGACGCCTTTCCGCAGCAACTTGCCGGTAAATCATGGGCCCGAGACCATGCCGCCTCGGCGTTCCGGCCATCCGGGCTGCCTAAGCCTGTTGCAGGAGTGCGGCGCCGTCCCGCAGCAGATGCCGGAGGTGGCTCTGGTCGCGCCGGCTTTCGGCATAGACTTTGCAGACGTCCTCGGTGCCGGATGGCCGCACGGCGATCCAGCCGAAATCCGTGCACAGTTTCAAGCCGCCCAGCGGAGCGCCGTTGCCGGGGGCGCGGGTCAGCGCCGCCGTGATCGGGTCGCCGCCCAGCCGTTCCAGGCCGATGCTTTCGGGACGCAACAGCTGCAACGCCGTCTTCTGGACGATGGTGGCCGGAGTGTCCTGGCGGGCATAATGGAACGTCCCAAAGGCCTTTTCCAGGCCGCGGTAGTAGACGGCCGGGTCCGCCCCGGTCCGGGCGGTGATTTCGGCAGCCAGGAGACAGAGGATGATGCCGTCCTTGTCCGTGCTCCATACGGCGCCGTCCTGGCGCAGAAAACTGGCTCCGGCGCTTTCCTCGCCGCCGAAGCCGAGGCTGCCGTCCCGCAGCCCCGGCACAAACCACTTGAAACCGACCGGGACTTCGACGAGGCGCCGCCCCAACCGCGCCGCCACCTGGTCAATCAGACCGCTGCTGACGGCGGTCTTGCCGATCCCGGCCGACGCCGGCCACTGCGGCCGATGCCGGAATAGATAGTCGATCGCCACCGCCAGATAATGATTCGGATTCATCAGCCCGGCCGACGGCGTGACGATGCCGTGGCGGTCAAAGTCGGGGTCGTTGCCAAAGGCGATGTCGTAATCATCCTTGAGGCGAATCAGGCCGGCCATGGCAAAGGGCGACGAGCAGTCCATGCGGATGCGGCCGTCATGGTCAAGGCGCATGAAGCGGAACGCCGCGTCGGCATGGGCGTTGTGAATGGTGACATCAAGGCCGTAGCGTTCCGCGATCGGCCGCCAATACGCCAGGCCGGCGCCGCCCAGGGCGTCGGCGCCCAGGCGGATGCCGGCGGACCGGATGACCGCGAAATCAATGATCTGCTCCAAGTCGGCCACGTACGGTCCGACATAATCGTATTCCCGGACGTGCGGACTGGCCAGGGCGGCCGCCAGCGGCAGGCGCCGGACCGCGCGGTTGCCGTCCGCCAGCAGGCGGTTCGCCCGCGCCGCAATCCATTGCGTCACCTCGGTGTCGGCCGGCCCGCCATGCGGCGGGTTGTACTTGATGCCGCCGTCTTCCGGGGGATTGTGCGACGGGGTGATGACGATGCCGTCCGCCGCCCGGCCGAGATCGCCGTCGGCCAGGCCGCGGTTGCTGGTCAGAATGGCATGGGAAACGACCGGGGTCGGCGTGTAGCCGCGCCCGGCCGCCAGCCGGACCTGGACCGCGTTGGCGGCCAGGACGGAAACCGCCGTCGCCTGCGCCGCTTCCGACAACCCGTGCGTATCCATGCCCAGATAGAGCGGCCCGCCAATGCCGGCCTCCCGCCGGTAATCGCAGATCGCCTGCGCAATCGCCAGAACGTGGCTTTCGGTGAACGTCCCGCGGGCGGGAGTGCCGCGATGGCCCGAGGTGCCGAAAGACACCAGCTGGCCGGGGTCATCGACATCGGGGACGACGGTGAAATACCCGGTCAGCAGACGCGGCACATTGACCAGGGACTCCAGCGGGACGGCCTTGCCGGCAGAGGCGTGATGCTTCATGATGCTCCTTGCTCAACTCACATAGGATGACGGGGGACGTCCAGGCCGTTCACCGGCCCAAGGCCCGGCGAATGGCGGCAATGTGCGCGGGAGTCGTGCCGCAGCAACCGCCGACAATAGTGGCGCCAGCCGCCACCACGGCGGGCGCCAGACGGGCCATGTCCTCCGGCGAGTCCGAAAAAACATCGACCCCGCCGACCAGCCGGGGCAGGCCGGCGTTGGCATGCACGAGAATCGGCACGTCGGGAAGAGCGGCCCGGATTTCCCGTACAATCGGAATCATGCGCTCCATGCCATTGCCGCAATTCGTGCCGACCACGGCCGCGCCGGCGGCATGCACCGCCTGGGCGGCCTCGGCCGGCCCGACCCCCATCATGGTCCGATACTCGCCCTTGACGGTCAGCTCGAAACTGAAGGTGCAGAGCACCGGCAGCGCGGTGTTTTCCCGCGCCGCGCGAACCGCGATTTGGGCCTCCTCGATATCCTGCATGGTCTCGATGCAGATGGCATCCGCTCCGCCGGCCGCCAAAGCCTCGACCTGAACCTTGAAGGCGTCGTACAGCTGTTCCCCGGTGACGTCGCCCAGCAAAAGCAGAATGCCGGTGGGACCGACCGAGGCGATGACCAAAGCGTCGTCGCCGGCCGCCTGCCGCGACAGCGCCGCCGCCGCCCGGAGATCGACTCGGACGCCCACGCCCTACCCTTGCTTGTCGAGGTTCTGCAGCACGGCCGGGTCGGCCTTCTGCGCGATGTAGTCCGAGAGCGAGGC
>JAKLHU010000419.1 GCA_022709995.1 Verrucomicrobiota bacterium
GACGCTTGGGCGCCCCAGGGCCTGGGGCGCCTACTTGGGAGCGCCGAACCGCATTTCCGCGGGATTTGCCAAACTCCAGACGGGCAAGAAGCCCGTGTCACCTCTCCCTTGTCACTTTGGATAGCGTTGCTCTATGGCTCAATGTTCAATGGCTGACCGATTGCCTTTTTTTTCAGGCCAGTGACGTGGCCGGGATATTTTTTTGCCAGCCGGGCATTATATTATTCAACTTATGCCCGGTATGCAATCCGGCGACCGGTCGGCAGGGAGGTTTTGGAATGAGCAGCCCCGATTTGATCACTACCGCGGTATATCTGCGTCATCGCGACGTGGAATGCTGGAATTTTCGTGCCCGCCATGCCCAGCACCTCCAGCGTTGTCTGCCCAATCAGCGGGTACTGATCTGCGAAAACGAAAAGGCGTTTGTCGCGGCCCTGCCGGAAGCGGACTGCGTCATGGTCTGGACATTCAAACAGGAGTGGTTTGAGCTGGCGCTGCGCCTGCAGGTGCTGTCGACGCCTGCAGCCGGGCGGGACTATTTCCAGGTCGTCCCGCCCCCCCAGGTGCGGCTCATGTACGGGTCGTTTCATGGCTGCATCATCGCCGAGACCGTGGTCGGCATGATTCTGGCGATGACACGGGGACTGCTCGCCTCGGCCACCACGCTTGCCGACCAGGCCTGGCCACGGCAGGAATTGTGCTCCATCATCAGGCCGCTGCGAGGCAGCCATGTGGTCATCCTCGGCTTCGGGCACGTTGGCGAATGGATCGGCCGCCTGCTCAAGCCGTTCGGAGTCAGGATCAGCGGCATGCGGCGCGACTTGCGCCGGAAGCCGCCGGCGTGGTTCGCCCCGGATGACCGGCTCTTCCTGGAAAACGACCTTGATGCCGTGCTGCCGACGGCCGACCACGTCGTCCTCGCCTTGCCGGGCGCCGAGGACACCAACGGCATCCTCAACAGCCGTCGCATCAATCTTCTGTCCAGTCACGTCACCGTCTGCAATGTCGGCCGCGGCAACGCCATCGAGGAAATGCCGCTCTATGCCGCGCTGTCAGCCGGACGCATCGCCGGCGCCTTCCTGGATGTCTTCTCCGCCGAGCCCCTGCCGGAAAATTCGATTTTGCGGCGTTGTCCGAATTTGTGGCGGTTGCCGCATGCATCGGCCATCTCCGACCAGTATCTCGATTTGTATGTCGAGGATTTTGCCCAGCAATGGAAAGAGTGGGCGGCCGTGCCTTTTTCATCATAACCCATAGAAAATGACCTGACCGCACATGAGTTACACGAAAGAAATCTGCAAGGCCAAGTTGGAAGTGCACGGCAAGACGTATGAATTGCCGGTTTACGAGGGCACCGAAGGCGAACAGGCCATTGACATCCGCAACTTACGGGCGCAGACCGGGCTGATTACGTATGACCCCGGCTTTGCCAACACCGGCTCGTGCATCAGCAACATCACCTTCATTGATGGCGAGAAGGGGATTTTGCGCCATCGCGGCTATGACATCGTCGACCTGGCGGAGAACTGCACGTTTCTGGACGTGTCCTATCTGCTGGTGCACGGCTTTCTGCCGAACCGGGACGAGCGCGCCAACTTCAGCGAGCTGATGAACCAGCATTCCATGCTGCATGAGGATATGCGGCGTTTCTACAATCTTTTCCCCGATCACGCTCATCCGATGGCCATGCTGTCGGCGATGGTGGTCTCGCTGTCGACGTTTTACCCGGAACTGGAGACCAATCCGAACGAGGCCATCGACATCACGGTGACCCGGCTGTTGTCGAAACTGCGTACGATCGCGGCCTTCACGTACAAGAAGATGCGCGGCGAGCCGATTGTCTACCCGCGGCCGGATTTCTCCTACTGCGAGAATTTCCTCAACATGATGTTCCAGACGCCCGTGAACAAGTACGTCCCGGATCCGGTCATCACGCGGGCCTTGAATCAACTGTTGGTTCTACACGCCGACCATGAGCAGAACTGCTCGTCGGCCGTCGTCAAGTCGGTGGGCTCCTCGGAAGCCAACCTGTACGCGTCGATTTCGGCCGGAGTGAGCGCCTTGTGGGGGGCTCGGCATGGTGGCGCCAACCAGCAGGTGATTGAGATGCTGGAGATGATTCACAACGAGGGCAAGCACGACATCCAGGCGGTGATTGAGCGGGCCAAGGACAAGAACGACTCGTTCCGGCTCATGGGATTCGGCCATCGCGTCTACAAAACGTACGACCCCAGGGCTCGGGTCGCCAAGGAAATCTGCCGCCAGGTCCTCGACCATCTCGGCAAAAAAGACGAATTGCTGGGCATTGCCCAGGAACTTGAGGAGGCCGCCTTGGCCGATCCGTATTTCCAGCAGCGCAACCTGTATCCCAACGTCGATTTTTACACTGGCCTGACGTATCGCGCCATCGGCATCCCCACCAACATGTTCACTGTCATGTTCGCCATCGGCCGGTTGCCGGGATGGATAGCCCAATGGCTGGAGATGCGCAGCGGCTCCGAGTACAAGATCTACCGCCCGCGGCAGATCTACAACGGCCCGACCCAGCGCGACGTCATTTCCAACTGGGACCGGAGCTGAGTCCGCAAGCAGAGGGAACACCGGCTGGGAGACATGCCCCGGCCGGCTTGCCGCCGCCGCCGCCGTGCCGTCATGCCTCGGTGATGACGGCGTTGAGGTCGTAGACGCCGGCACTCTGGATGGCGACCCGGGCGAAGGCCGGGGTTTGCAGTTTCCGGCGGTTGGGGGCGGTGACCATGATTTGCTGGTCGACGTCCGGCGCGTCGGCCATGCTGCGTCCCGTCCAGCGGCGGTTGTCCAGAGGGCCTTCCAGAAGCACGGTGAGTTTTTTGCCGATCATGGCCTGATTGTTGGCGCGGG
>JAKLHU010000042.1 GCA_022709995.1 Verrucomicrobiota bacterium
GGCGTCGCCGTAGCCCTTGTCCTTGCACCGATCGGCGAGCTGGAAGGCGGCTTCGTTGATCGTCAGGATGTCGCGCCGGAGCTGGCCATCGGCAGCCGCGCCCTGGTAGGTGGTCGTCTGGCCCGCCGTCGCCGCCGCCGTCGCCACCCCGACCATCAACAACCGCTTGACCAAGGCCCGCACCGCCAACGGCCTGCAGATCATCAACCAAAAAGGCGCCGCCCGCAAAGTCGCCCGTGCACTCCAGGAAAACATATCCGTCGGCATCCTCATCGACCAGAACGTCAGCCCGCGCCATGGCGGCATTTTCATCGACTTTTTCAGACTGCCGGCGCCGACCAGCCGCCTGCCGGCTTCCCTGGCCCGCAAACTCAACGTCGATGTCCTAATCGGAGCCTGCATCCGCCAGCCCGACGGGCGCTTCCGCCTGGAAGTCAAGCACCTGCCCAAGCCGGTCTCGGACTATGTCGACGATCTCTCGCTCACCCAGGACATCATGGACGCCAACCAGGCCCTGATCCACCAATATCCGGAACAATATACGTGGCTGTACCGGCGCTGGCGCTACATCCCCGGCAACGCGTCGCCGGTTCTGGCCGCGGCCTTTCCCTACTATTCCATTTCGAGGCCGTATCCCTGCGACGAGCAGCTGCTGGCGACCCTGACCGCCCGCGCCGGCTCATGAGCCACGTCCCCACTGCCGGGAGGAACCGACCGCCATGGACAAAATCATCATCCGCCGTCTGGAACTGAACTGCGTCATCGGCTGCAATCCCGATGAGCGCCTGGCGCCGCGCCAGCTGCTGGCCACCATCACCCTGCTGACGGACACGCGCCGGGCAGCGGCCTCCGACGACCTCGCGGACACGGTCAATTACGCCGCCACCGCCAAAAGCCTGCGCGACTATGCGGCCAGCACCAGTTTTTTCTTGCTCGAAAGCCTGGCCGAGCAGCTGGCCAGCCGCTGCCTGGACACGCCTGGCGTCCAAGGGGTGACTGTCGTTCTCGACAAGCCCAGCTGCATCCGCCAGGCCGAAGGCGCGGCCGTCGAGATCACCCGGCCATGAAGCCGCCTCCCGACCATCAGGCCGAACCAACGCCGCGACCCGGCGGCGCGACTGCCCCCAACTTGGCGCCGTGCCCCGGCGAAACGCCGGCCGCCGCCAGCGCCGACGACGCAGGGCAGCCTACTTTCCCGGACGTGCTCCTGGCGGTCGACCTCGGCTTGCGCGCCGGCCTGGCCTGGTTCAACCGGCAGGGTCGCCTGCTCCGCTGCCGTTCCACCCATTTTGCCGATCGCGGCGCCCTCCGCCGCGCCCTGCCGGCCCTCTGGCAGGAAGTGCCCGGAGTCGCCGTGCTGGTGCTGGAGGGCGGCGGCGACCTGGCGGAAATCTGGCTGGAAAGCGCCCGGCGGCGCGCCGTCGCCACCCACGTGGTCACCGCCCTGGACTGGCGGGCGGAACTGCTTTTCCAGCGCGAACAACGCTCCGGAGTCCAGGCCAAGGCGGCCGCCGGGCGGCTCTGCCAAAAAGTCATGCGCTGGTCCGGCTACACGCGCCCTGGACTGCTCGTCCACGACGCGTCCGAAGCCGTGCTCTGCGGCCTCTGGATGGCCCATCGGCTCGGCTGGCTGCCGCAATGGCCCTCGGAACTGCGCGCCCAAAACTGAACCCGGACAGACTCTTCTTGTAATCGCTCAGCCATTGAGAATTGAGCAATAGAGGAGTCAACGCTTGGGCGCCTCAGGGCCTGAGGCGCCACCTTGGCGCGCCTGGCCGCGCGCGCCCGCGACCGTTTCAGGCCTTGGTGAGGGACGACACGTCCACGACATACACCTGCCGGGAACCCTCGTGGATGGAGTCGATGCAAACGGCGCTGTCGTCACGCGACCAGTTGGGATGCAGGTCACAGCGGGTCGGGCCGGGATAGGTGGGGTCGGCATAGAAACTGCCGATTTCAAAGGCCTCGCCATCGGCCAGACGATACAGGAACAGCTTCCGGCAGGAATCCTTCAGCGGGTACGAATCGGTCATCATCCAGCGGTTGTCGCTGGAATAGGAGCAATGCCCGTCCCCGGGGAAGACGCCTTTGGCAATGACCTCGACCGTGCTGGTCTGGTCCGTGAACAAATGATAATTCCAACCGGTGGCATGCCGATTGGAATAGTTGATGATCTGGCGGTCGTTGACCCACACATAATGCGAGCTCATGTCCTCAAGGTTGAGCGGATACAAATCGCTGCCGTCCCGATTGGCGGTGAACATGTGGGTCAGATGCCAAGGCGAGCCGTCCGGACGCTTGAGGCGCCAGCGGTGGAAAAAGGCGATGCGGCGGCTGTCCGGGCTGAACAGCATGTGATTGAACCAGCCCGGCGTCCGCTCCATGCCGTTCTTCCCGGTCCGCAGATACTCCCGAGTCACCCGGTCGACGCTGACGGCGAGCTTGGCGGTGTTGGCCTTCAAGTCGACGAGCCAGACGCCGTCGCCGTCCGGATGATGCTGGCCCAGGAACGGGTCGCGGCCGCCAGGATAGCCATATCCGGGCCGCTCGCGGTCCAGGCGGGAAAAATTCAGGCTGAGCGCCCAGCGGCCATCTGGACTGAGGCAGTAGATGGGCCGGCAGACCGTCTCCCGCCGGCCAGTCTTCAAATCCAGAATGCGGGCGACGAAGCCATCGCCCTCGCGGTCGTTGAAGATGATCTTGTTGTCGTCATCCGACAGCCATTGCAGCATGCTGCCCTGCTGCCAGCACCAGGCGTCCGTCTCCGCCACCGGCGTGAAGACCTTGTTTTCGATGACGCCGATGGTGGCCTTTTCGCCGGGGACGGGCTGCCGTGCCGTGAAACTGGTCTCGTGCGCCAAAAGCCGGCGGCCGCTGCGGTCCCACGGATACTTGTCAAAATAACCGAAAAAATGATGTTTGGGGCCGGCGGTGACGCGCTCCACCGGCAAGTGCAACGTCTTCATGAACGACTTCTCCCGCTGAAAGTTGTGCAGGGCCAAATCGCCGGGCGGCCGGGCGGCCAAGCCGGGTCCGTATTCCGTGAACCCGGCCAAGACCGCGCCGGTGCGGCTTAATAGATCTTCACCTCGACGCCATGCGGCGGCAACGTCACCGTTGCCGTCACGCCGGGGACGGCGAGCTGGACCGTGACCGGCTTATCCTCCGGATTGACCACCGCCAAGGCGCGCCGGCCGTCATCGGCCCGTTTCAACCAATAATATACTCCTTCGGGCAGCGTTCCGTCCGGGAGCTTTTCGCTTCTGCCGGTCAGAAAAGGCATCAAGCCATTCAGTTCCTGGGTGGTCGAGCACACCTCGGCCCACTGGATGGGAGAATGGAGACGCATGTCGTAGCGGTCCTTGGGCAGCCAGTAGAAGACGATGCCCTGCACGCCCGTCGCCAAGGCCAGATGCGTCATGCAGCGGATCTTGCCAGCCTTGGGCTCGACTTCCTCCGGCGGCAACTCGCGCACCTTCTTCTGACGCCAGTCAAACGCCTGGATGACCGCCCACAACGGCTGCTCCGGAGAAGCCAGCAGCCGCGAGTCCTCCAGCGCCTTGACCATATTGACAATCGGATGCCGGCCAGCCGGATACGGGTCGTGCCAGTAGATGTCGGACAGGCCAGCCCCGAAAAACCGGTTGATGTCGCTTTTCGGATTGGTCGTGCACATCAGCAGGGTGCGGGGAATGCCGGCGCCGGCGCTTGCCACCGCTGCCGTGCTGTCCCGGAAGTTGAAGCGGTTGATCCACAGCTCCGGTTCGTCCGCCAGATACCAGGTCACCAGACCAGGCTCGTCATAGACTTCGCCGCAAAATTCCTCGATGGCGCCGAACTGCTCGTTCTGCATCTGCTTCCTGGGAATGCCAATGCAGGCCGTCACGCCGTTCTTGACGCATTCGCGCAGATACTCGCGCGCTTCCTCCGGCTTTCGCGGCGAATGTTCAAAATAATACGAATGCGTGAAATTGAAGCCGGCTTCCTTGATGCCAGTGAAGGTATGCAAATCGTCAGAAGGATCGCGATACGTCCCGACCGGAAAGAACGGCTTGCCGTCAATCATCATCATCAGGTCGTCCCGGAAGGTGATCTTGGCGGCCGGATTCTTGTTGACATAAAACAGCTCCGTGGCCTTGCCGTCAAGGACGACCTTGACCTGGTAGCAGCCGGGCGCCAGGTCGCGGCTGGACCGGAACGACATCATCGTCGGCGCCTGGGCGAGCACCTCCACCGGCACGTCACCGATCATGGCCTCGACTTTCGCCCCGTCAACCAGCGGCGGATAAAAGAGCACCTTCAATTCGGCGCGGGGCGCAAACACGCCGTTCGGGAAGTCCCTGGTCACCTTAACGGCATAACCGGCTGGCAGGGCCGCCGCCGTGAAGGCGCCAGTCTGGACCGGCAGGTCGCCGCGGCGGTGCGTCCAGCAATTGCGCACATGCCAAGTGCCGGGCACCAGGGCATGCGGCGGCGTGAAAGCCTCCTCGCTGGTCATGAACTCAAACGTCGACGCCGGCGGAAAGGACGGATCTTGACTCAGCAGCAACCGCCGCCGCAGGTTGTCTTTGGCGTCCTTCATCAGCGGCAACGGCGAATGCAGCGTCGGCGGATTCGCCGCGGCGTCAATGTCCAGCAGCGTCTCCAGCTTCAACTCCGCCATCTCAAAATCCCGGAACCAGGCCTTGCCCTGCCCCTCCACGCACAGCCAGACCTGGATGAAGCGGACTTGCTCCGGAATCGCAACCGTCGATGATATCGCCACCTTCTGCCAATCGCCGGTCTGCATCCCCCCGCGCGGAAATTCGCCGCCGTTCACCCACTCGCGAGCACTATCCAAAAAGCCAAAAAACAACGTCGCGCCGCGGTCCGCATTGTCACGCGGCAAGACATTCTCGGTCCTGACGGTGACACTGCCGCAATAATACTTGCCGACCTCAACCGGAACGTCCAGCATCATCTGCTTCCGCTCACCACCCGTCGCCGTAATCTCAACCGAATCGCCGGCCGCCCGTACCCCGGCCTCCGGAATCCGCCAGCCAAAAGCTCGCAACGACTCCAAACTCCCAGTCAGATCGTCGCGAAACGGTACTTCCTGCGAACCAACCAAACCGCAGACACTGAACACCATCACGGCTGATAACATCAATAACCGACTCCACATCGTTGACCTCCTGTTCATGACTTGACGAAAACAATGCCTTCATTAACGATAATGGCAGGAAACAAAAAAAGAGCAAAATCAGGGATGATCTTGTTTTTTCGGCCGTTATTGGCGGTGGCCGCTTCAGGGATGGAACCCTCTTGACGACCGGGTCACGGGGTGCCAGGTAGAGGCGCCGGGTGAAAGCAGCCGTCATCCTGGCCGATGCCTGGAAATAACAATGTTGATCAATTCCCCCGGAGCCGAAAAGCTGATATTACGGCAACGTGCCCGCCGCCGGTTGCATGGCTATCCGTGCCGCCTGGCGGCGGTGACGCATATTGCCGTGCATGTCCCAGACGGCGTCCACTAGTCCACTAACGTCCACTAAAGTCCACTAGTCCACTAAACTAACGTCCACTAGCCCACTACACTGGTTCAGAGGCCCATGTTTTCGCGCATGTTGTGCAAGCTTCTCTGCAGGCTGTCAAAGGCGTCCATGTCGCCGCTGTCGCGTTCGACCACATACCAGATCACGCCGGCGTAGCGGCAGGCTTGGACGATGCGGGGCCAATTCAAGTTGCCGTCCCCGATTTCGCACATCTTGGGCGTCCGTTGGGGCGTCATGGTCATGTCCTTGAAATGGACGCAGGGGATGCGGCCGGCCACGCGTTCGATATAGGCGGCCGGGTCGCCGCCGCCATGCGCGACCCAGTAGGTGTCGATTTCCATCCAAACGCTCTGCTCCAGAGTGTTGATGAGCAGGTCGAGCGGGCGGGCGCCCTCGGCCGGCGCGAATTCATGGCTGTGGTTGTGATAGCCGATACGGAGACCGGCACTGGCCAGCTTGGCGGCCAAAGCATTGTAGCGGGTCACGAAAGCGCCCCAGCCTGCCCTGGTCCAATCCTCTTTCGGCGAGAAACCGCCGATGGCCGTGTACTTGCAGCCGAGGATGTGATGTTCTTCGACGAGCGCCTCGGCGCCGGTCTCCATCTGCTCCAGCGAACGGTGCGTGACCGCGCACTGCAAGCCCTCGCCGTCCAGAATCTTCCGCATCTCGACAGCCTCAATGGCGCCAATGCCGGACAGCTGCACGCCGTCATAGCCCATCTTCTTCACCCGGGCGCACGAGGTCGCAATATCCGCCGGAGTCTTGCAGAACTCGCGCAAGGTGTACATCTGCGCTGCAATCAAAGCCATGTCTTCATTCTCCTTGAATTAACCTTGGGTTGGTCACACCCCGCCCATCGTAGACAACCGATAACACGACCTGGGAAAACACAAATATCATCCCCCCCGGCCATTTTGCAAACAGTCAGCCGTTTTTTCGGCGGACAAAAAGCCACTGCGGGGCGTTCGCGCCCGGGCGGCTGGCCGGAACCTGGCCGCGGGTGACGTCCAGACGGCCGGCCAGGCATTCGATGCGGGCATATTCATACGCCAGCATCACCGCCTCGCTGAGATATTCGTCCGGCCACAACCCGGCCAGGGCCTTGGCCAGACCGCCGACATGGTGCGGTTTGCCATCCGCCAGCACCCCGTCCAGAATCCGGCAGGCTGCCGGCCACGGCCGCACCGGGCATGTTTGCCCCAGCCGCCCGGAAAAAGGCCGGCAGCTGAGCCCGGACGATGTCAGCACGGCGGAACAGCCGGCCGGCACCGGCTGGATGCCAGCCAGGCCCTCGTCGGCAAACGCCAGGGCCGAAGTCGCCAGATAGCCCGCGCCTTCCCGGTAGCCCCACATCAACGGCGTGCCCAGGCGGACGGCGGAGACGCAGTCCGCCTCCCGGGCCGAGACGGCCAAGGACGCAATCTCGGACGGCGCATCGCTGACGGCCGCCCGCATGGCCGCCGCCAGATCGAGGCCGAGGCGGACATGATTGTCCGCAATCAGGCCGCCGAGAAGGTCGGTCGTATGCACGCTGCCGCCGTGGGCCAGCAGCGGATAAGGCTTGATTTCGCGGGGCACTTCGGAGCGGAAAAACGCCCCCAACGCCCGTAGGCGGTCATAGATGGCGTCATAATCGACCAGGCCTTTGAACACGCCTTGGGCGCCGTTGGCCTGATACGCGACCTGGTCATTCCAGGCCAGGAACGGCTGTGCCCACTCCTGGAGCGGCGCGCTCGGCGTCCGACTGTGAATGATGCCGACCGTCCCCGGCAGCTCCGCCGCCCGCGTCTCCCGGATCAGCGTCGCGCAGTCGCCGACCACCTTGGCCACGTGCAGGCGGCCGTCATGAACCGTGGCCAGGCCGGTGAAATGACCGCCGCCATATCCCTCCTGAGCCGCAATCAGGCGCAAAAGAATCGGCGCCGCGGGCTCGGAACCAACAAAAGCTGCCATATTGCACATCAACAAATCTCCTTGTAATATTATCCGTGTCCATCCGCGTCCATCCGTGGTTCTGGCGAGTGTCCATCCGTGGTTCTGGCGGGCTTCCCGCCGGCAGCCCGGCGCTCACATCCGCCCCGACCGGAAAACACTCCACAAAAGACTGCCGCCAAAAACGGCGGACAGGACCAGTCCCAACAAACCGATCAGAGACATCCCCCACACCTGCGGGGGCGTGCCCGCATGGATGACAATGGCCGATGCCACCAGCATCGCCGCCACCACGATCGCCGTCGACAGCCGGTTGAAGGACCGGCTCAAGGACCGCTGCAACGGCGCCAAATCCTCCAGGTGGTGATTGAAATGCAACTGGCCGCGGGACAATTGCGACAGCAGGAGACGGCTCTGCTGCGGCAGCTTGCGGAACAGCCCCTCCCAGTCCGCCACCCGCTCCAACATCCGCCGGACACTGTTCACCGGATGGTAGCGCTTCAACGACAGCCGCGCAATGAACGGCTTGACCTGCCGGAAAATCTCGTACTCGGGATTCATCCGCCGGCCCATTTCGTCCGCATAACCCAACGCTTTCAACATCAGATAAATATGCGGCTTCAGACATAATTTCTGCCGATAGCACAGATCATAGAAATCCTGGATGGCCTGCGCCACGTCGAGGTCGGAGAGATTGCCGCGCAAGTGGCAGTCCACCAGAGCCTCCAGGTCGCGCTCCAGCTCTTCGGCGTCCGGCTCGACGTCGCTGATCGTCAACCGAAGCAACGTCCGGACGGCGGCCTTGTTGTTGTCGGACATCACTTCCAAGAGCAGATTGGCAAAATCGCTGCGCTCTTCCTGGGTAATGCGGCCCATGACGCCGAAGTCGACGTAGCAGATGCGGTTTTCCGGCAGCACGAACATGTTGCCCGGATGCGGGTCGCCGTGGAAGAAGCCATGCTCGAAAAACTGCTCCAGAAGCAACGTGGCGCCCAGTTCGCTGACTTTCAGCAGGTCGACCCCGCCGGCCCGCAGAGCCTCGAAATTCGAACAGCGGATGCCGTGCACGAACTCCATGGTCAGCACGCGCCGACTGCAGTACGGGCGATAGACTTTGGGGACATACAGGCCCTCCCGGCCGGCGAACTGCCGGCTGAAACGAGCCAGATTCGAACGCTCGACGGAAAAATCCAGCTCCTGCTGCAGGCCACGGCCAAATTCATCGACGATGTCGCGCGGTCGCAGAAAGCCCAGGCCCTCACTGTAGCGTTCCACCTGCCCGGCCAAATAGCTCAAAATCTCCAGGTCAATCTCAATGTCGCGCTGGATGCCGGGTCGCTGGACTTTGACAAACACTTCCGTGCCGTCATGCAGCCGGGCCCGATGCCCTTGTGCTATCGAAGCCGCGCCCACCGGCGTCGGATCGAACTCCAGAAAAAAGCTCTCCAGCTCCCCGCCCAGCTCCGCCCTGATGATTTCCCGGACCTGCTCCAGTGGAAACGACGGCACGTCATCCTGCAACTTGGCGAATTCCTTGACGTATTCCGGCGGGATGACATCCGGCCGGCTCGACAACAACTGCCCGAGCTTGATGAAAGTCGGCCCGAGCTCGATCAGGGCCAACCGGAGACGTTCCGGAATGCCGAGGGCCGGCGCCGCCGCCAGACGACCGCCCGCGTCGGCGCGGCCACCACGGCCGCCGCCCCGCAGGCCGCGCGGCACGTGAATCCGCAACGCCTCCACCATGAAGCCAAACCCATAGCGCAGCAGGACTTGGACAATTCGGCGGTAGCGTCCGACATGCCGATATGTACGGGAAATCTTGAAGATGGTGTCAAATCCGGCCATGTTGGTCCTTTCCTCCGGCAGACGGCGCCGGGCGGACAACCCGATGCAAACCCTGCCGGCCGGTGACGCAGAGGTCCGCCGCCACGCACGTGTCGCACGCCGGCCGCCGCGCCAGGCAGGTATAACGGCCGTGCAGGATGAGGTAATGATGAGCATGGCGCCGGTGGCGTTCAGGATCAGATTGCCGGCGCTGTTTGTTGTGTTTCCTGAAAGGTTAATGGCATTGCCGGTATCCTTGGTGCCAGTAAGGGAAATCGCACCGCTGCCGCTGGAGATCGTTCCGCCAGCGCTCAAACCCAGGCC
>JAKLHU010000420.1 GCA_022709995.1 Verrucomicrobiota bacterium
TCGTAGCCCATGAAGTAAGGCACCAGCTCGCCGATCAGGTTGACGTCCTCCCGGTGGCATCGCTCCAGCTCGCGGCAGGATTCGTCGGGGAACCGGCCGTGTACATGGATGCCGGGGATGTAGAAGCCGGGATAGCGGCGCCGGAATTCGAGGGCGTCGTCGTTGAGGGCGCGGACCGGCCCGAAGTCGTCCCCGGTGACGGCGCGGACGACGGAGCCGCAGCATTGGGTAATGCCGTTTTGGCGCAGATGGGCGACAAAGTCGTCCGGGGTCTTCACTGCCTGGTACTTGTTGATGCGGCAGTCGTCCGTCAGAAAAGGATGCAGATGCGCGTCGATGATGTTGTGTTTCATAGTGGACAGTGGACAGTGGACGTTAGTGGACGCAAGTGGACAGTGGACAGTGGACGTTAGTGGACATTAGTGGACAGTGGACGCAAGTGGACAGTGGACAGAGGACAATGGACGCAAGTGGACAGTGGACAGAGGACAATGGACAGAGGCCGGCAGGGGCCGTTGTCTGCGTCTGGAGGGGGACGCAACTGATTGAATAAAAGTAATGGCCGTTTGGCGCAAGTCAACTCAGAACGGGTTGATCTCCTGAACGAGAGGCTGGACCATGATTTCCGGGAAGACGAGGTGGTCGTGGAATTCGCAGAGCTGGACGATCAGGTCGCCCATCTGGTCCGGGCTCATCATTTGGGCGGCCAGGTCGGCGGCCGGCGGCGGCAGACCCGCGGCGGCGCCGAAGTTGGTATCGCCCCAGGACGGGGTGACGACGGTGACGCGGACGTGGTGCGGCCGCAGTTCCGTGTAAAGGGCGCGGCTCATTTTGTCGAGGCCGGCCTTGGCGGCGGTGTAGACGGCGAAGCCGGGCCAGCCATAATGGGCGCAGACGCTCGAGATGTTGATGATCAGGCCGGACTTCCGCGGGATCATGGCGGCGGCGGCGCGGCGGCAACCGAGCAGGGCGCCGGTGAGGTTGACGGCAATCGACTGGGCGATTTCCGCGTCGTCGTAGTCGGTCAAGGGGGCGATTTTGACGCCGGCACCGGCATTGTTGATGAGGACGTCGACGCGATTGCCGGCGGCGGCGAAGACGCGGTCCCAGTCGGCGCCGGAGGTGACGTCGGCCTGGACGGTTTCGACGCCGAGTTCGGTGGCGGCCTGGCGGAGTTTTTGTTCATTGCGGCCGGTGATCAGGACGCGGGCGCCGCGGGCGTGGAGTTTTTTGGCCATGCCATAGCCGTAGCCGCTTGAGCCGCCGGTGACGATGATGGTTTTGCCGGTGCAGTTCATGCCTGGTTCTCCTGGTTGACGAGTTGTTGCAGGTGCTTGACGGAAATGTCGGCGGGGAGGGTGTGGTTTTGGCAGGCGATGGCGGCGGCGAAGCCGGCGGCCTGGCCGAGTTGCATGATGGTGCGGGCCAGGCGGCAGCTGGACGCCGCCAGGCTGGAGAAGCCGGCGATGCGGCCGGCCAGGATGAGGTTGTCGATGTCGGCGGGCAGCAGGCAGCGGTAGGGGATGCCGTAGGGGGCGGTGATCTGGCGCGCGGCGTGGCCGCCGCCGTGGCGGTCCATGGGATGATCGGCGGTGGCAATCAGGTCGTCGTGCGTTTGGCCGGCCAGGCCGGCGAGGAGGTCGTTTTCGGTCAGCATATGCCGGCAGACGACCCGGAAGCTTTCGCGGATGCCGAGTTTGGGGAAGAGCATGCCGATGGCATAGTGTTGGAATTCCGGCCAGGTCGTCTGCAGGTGATGCCAGAAAGCCAGGACGCGTCGCTCTGTTTCGGCCAGGGCTGCCGGCATGGTCCTGGCGGCGAGATCCTGGCCGGTGATGGTGGGGAGCATGTTGCAGTTGAAGTCGCCGTTCGGGTACTGGGTGGCGACCATTTTGGGGAAGGACGGGCTCCACCAGCAGCCGGTCGGGATGTCTTGTGGCAGCGGTTGCACGGCCGGGTCGCGGGTCGGGGTGATGCGGAAGATGCGGGTGGCGCCGTTGACTTGCCCGGAAGGCGTGATCGGGGCGTCGGGTTCGTGGAACCGGTCGTAGGGATCCTGGCCGCTGAGGGTCTCGCAACCGGCGTCGCGGGCCAGGACGCCGGCGTTGTCGATCCAGACTCGGGCGGTGATTCTGGCGCCATTGGCCAGGGTGACGGCGCCGATGGCGCGGGTGCTGGCGCGTTCGGTGCTGACGGCTGCCTGGCCGGTGATGACGTGGCAGCAGCCGGTTTCGGCCAGCAGGGCGGTGGCGGCGTGATGCCAGGCGAGCGGTTCGAAGACGACGCCGTTCCAGCGGCCGGGCGACCAGGGGAGGGAGAAGTCCCAATCGGTTTTCAGGGTGTCCTGGTAGCGCAGAAAGGGCACGATGCGTTGTTCGCCGCCGGGATAATCGGCCAAGGCGTCGCGCATGAAGAAGCAGTGGCGCGCCATGGTGTAGATGCCGCACGCGCCGGGCAGGTGGGTGAGTCGGTCGAACAGGCGGCGCGGAATGCCGGTGGCGCCGCCGACGGGCTCCCAGCAGGTGACGCCGGCGGTCGTCGAGGTGCCGCCGAGAAGCGCATCCTGCTCGATGAGTATGGTCTTGACTCGGCAGCGAGCCGCCGCCAGCGCGGCGGCGACGCCGCCCGAACCGCCGCCGATGACCGCCACCTCGGCATGGAACTGTGGATTTGACATGAACATGCGCCGGTCTGGGTGAAACAAGAAACAGGCCGTGGAGACTGTATTACAGTAACGCCGGGCTTTAAAAAAACCACTTTGACGGTGAACCGCCGGCCGCAAGTGGTCGGCCATTGGGCGGTATGGGTGAATGCCGGTGGCGCCAAGCCGGTGCTTGTAGCTTGAGCCCGTCCGAAAAGCCTAACCGCGATGCCGG
>JAKLHU010000421.1 GCA_022709995.1 Verrucomicrobiota bacterium
TTCCGGCATTGCAGTTCAAGCATGGGCTGGGGCATGGGCTCGTCCCAGTCCTCGCCGTAGTTGTGCATGAACATGCCTTGCAGAATAGGTTTGCCAAAGGTGTTTTTCAGGTTCAGGATGTCGTTGCCGTACTGGTAGCGCCAGTAGTGGTCGGTCGACACCCAGACCCAGAAGTTGATGACATCAAAGGCGTCCGCGAACGGCAGCAGCTCTTCC
Organism: Verrucomicrobiota bacterium; assembly: GCA_022709995.1. GTDB lineage: Bacteria > Verrucomicrobiota > Lentisphaeria > Oligosphaerales > Oligosphaeraceae > JAAZKI01. The sequence continues at coordinate 217 of JAKLHU010000421.1, forward strand.
TGGTTCTGGTGGGAATAGCGCACCAGGTACAGCTGGAGCGACGGATTCCGGCTTTTCAGGGCGTCGCGCACGGCCCGCAAATCGTCCGGCGTCATGTCGCGGCTGGGGCCGTGCACTTCCCGGAAGTCGTCGATGATGGCGCCGGCCACGTTGGGATGGGTCAGGGAAAATTCGCTGACCGCGGCGGCGGCCTTGGCGTAGTTGCCGTGCTCGAGTCCGCAGACGACCTGGCGGCAGCGGGTCACATGCCGGTACAGGCGGTCGTCGAGATTCAGCAGGCGGGTGGTCGAATCCATGTACACCACATGATCGGCCTGCAGGTAGTCGGCGGCCGTCTCCAGGCTGCAATAGGTCGGCCGGTCGACGAACATCATGGGGCCGGGGACGTGTTCCAGAACATATCCCCATATCCAGAGGCGTGGGCGCATGAGGGCTCCTTGCCAAGGGCGGACATGGTTGTCCGAAGGATGGTGGTTATTCGAAGACGACGAGGGCGTGGCCGTTGCAGACGGGCAGCACGACCCGGGCGACGTCGTCCGCGACCGTGAACGGCAGCGGCGTCCGGTCCGGCGCGAGATAGACGCGGGTCACACGGCGGCCGTCCAGCCGGAGGAGAATTTCCGTATCGATGAGGGTGACGCGGTCTTCCAGGGCGACGGCCTCGCCGCGCAGTTCCGGCGCATAGGCGAGCAGGTGCACCAGGAGGCTGCCGGCCGTGGTTTTCTGGACGGCGGCCCGTGCGAAGCTGGGCAGGGTCGGCGTCTGCAGCAGGGGGCGGGGCAGGAAACGGTGCAGGAGGTTGCCGAGCAGCAGGCGCAGCTGGTACGGCGAACGGCGGTAGTAGCCGAGGAAGATTTTGCCGGTCAGGTAGGCGATCCGGTCCTTGATGGCCAGGAACGGCTCCGCGGTGACATCGTCCGGCGGTGTATAGAAGTTGGCGTGCAGTCCGTCCCACTCCCGGTTGTGATAGGGGCGGACGACTCGCATGGCGACCTCGGCGCCGGGGGCGGGGCGGACCAGGGCGGCGTCCGCGTAGAAGGACATGGGCAGACTGGGCAGGCCGGCGGCCAGTTCGCCCTCCGGTTGGAAATAGACGGGGTTGTGCGGGCTTGGCGACACGTATTCGGCCGGCCATTCCGGCAGGGCGAAGGCGCTGCCGTCGTCGTTCCGGCCGGAGTCGCCGGTGGCGATGACGGCGGCGCCGCGGCGCAGGCATTGCCGCACTCGGGCCGTCGTTTCCGCGTTGAAGCCGATGTGGTCCGGGAAGATCAGGACCTGGTACTTGTCCCAGGGGGCGGCGTGGGTGACCACGTCGAACTGCACCTTCAACTCCGAGAGCATGCGGACGGCGGCGCGCAGGGCCTGGTCGAAGCGCAGGGGGGCGCCGGGCTTGGGGAAGACGATGGCGACCTCGGTGCAGTTGACGGCGTCGTCGCACCAGGAATCGTACCGCTGGAGGTCGTTGTACAAGGGCCGGATCAGGTCGAAGACCGGCCCGCTGAAGTCGCCGCGGGGGTGGAAGTGGTCGCTCAATTCCGGCCGCATGCCGTGCGCCAGGCCGTAGAAGAGGTCGTATTCCAGGCTTTCCGGCTTGCGCAGGCCGCCGAAGTCGCCCCATTCATAGAAACGGCCGGTCATGTTGAGGACGGGGTTGCCTTGGGCCACGGTGCGCAGGTAATGGGCGTGGACCGGCAGATAGTCGTAGCCGAGGGCGGCGGCCGTCGGCAGGCATTCGCATTCCAGATGGGTGTTGTAGCCGATCATGTCTTCGACTAGGCTGCCGTTGAGGAAAAACAGGGCCTCGGGATTGACGGCGCGGGCTTCCGCGAACAGCTCGCGGGCCAGCTGCAGCAGCGAGTCGCGGGTGAATTGCGTCAGCTGCGCCGGGTCGCGGAAGTCGAGGCCGCGTTCCGTCATCAGCTGGACGCAGGTCGGGCAGACGCAGGTGAGGGAGTCCATCATGCAGTCAAAGAAGAAGCCGTCGACGGCGTGCTTGACCGCGACTTCGCGGGTCATGGCCTTGAGGTGGTCGCGGAAGGGCGAATTGTAGCAGACGGCGCGGACGGCCGGGGTGGGGTGGTGTTCCGGAGCGGCCAGGGTGCGGCCGTCCGGGGCGATTCGCATCCAGTCGCGGTGCTCGAGAAGCTCCTGGTCGGTCAGGCCGCCGTTGAAATACGCGCTGATCTTGATGTTTTTGCGGTGGCAGGAGGCCGCGATCTGGCCGAACAGGTCGAAGTCAAGCCCGGGGTGGCGTTTGCCGACGGCGGTGTCGTAGTAGGCATGGCCCTGGTTGCAGCGGGCGTGCCAGGTGAGAAAGTCGACGCCGCAGGCGACCAGCTGATCCGTGAAGGCCTCGACGTTGAAATGTCGGCCGACATCGGGGATGAGGGTGCCGGTGTGGAAGTCATAGAACAGCGCGTACTTGATTCGTGATGGCATGGGCAGTGCCTCCAGAGGTGACCACCGCGGAACCGGCGGACCGCGGCCCGGCGAGTTGATGGCAAAGGGTGTCGCGCCGCCAGGCGGCCGCCGCCCTGGACGTGGCCGAGGCGGCCCACCGCGATGCCCAGGTGAATTTCGAGCGTCTGCAACGCCTGTACGAGGCACGGGCGGTGTCGAGCTTCCAGTTCGAGAAGGCCAGGCTCGCCCTGGAT
>JAKLHU010000422.1 GCA_022709995.1 Verrucomicrobiota bacterium
TGGCGTGCAGCAGATGGCGGTGGTGCCGAAGTCGTTGATCAGCAGCAGCTGTTTTTCGGTGGCGCCGCCGCCCATGGGGATGACGGAGCAGCCGAGGCGTTCGGCGCCGTAGTGGGCGCCGAGCCCGCCGGTGAACAGCCCATAGCCGTAGCCGACTTGGACGATGTCGCGGTTGGTCAGTCCACCGGCTTCCAGGGTGCGGCACATGGTTTCGGACCAGATGGCCAGGTCCTCCCGGGTGTAGCAGACCACCGTCGGCTTGCCCGTGGTGCCGCTGGAGGCATGGATGCGGACGACGTCCTTCTGCTCGGAGGCCAGCAGTCCGAACGGATAGTGGTCGCGGAGGTCGCTTTTCATGGTAAAGGGGAATTTGGCCAGGTCTCGCAGGCACGTCAAGTCCGTCGGTTTGACGCCGGCGTTGTCGAAGACTTTTTTGTAGAACGGGACGTTGTTGTAGACCCTTTCGAGGGTGTTCTGCATCCGTTCCAGTTGGAGGCGTTCGAGGGCCGCGCGGTCCACGAAGTCTTTCATGAGGAGTTCGGTCATGGCTGCCTGCTTGTTTCGCTTGGGAGTTTGGGTGGCGCCTTCGTGATCGGGAGCAGCCCGGCAGAAACCGGCCGGAGGCAAAGGCGGCGGCGATTTTTCTATAATATACTCATGGAGTCGGGGAAAGCCCGGATGGCGGCCGGGAAAACCGTGTTGTCGCCGGCGCCGGGCGGGTGCCGGCCGGAGCGGTTCAGCCGCTGAAATCGAGAAACGGATTGGCCTTACGGGCCAGTTTGCCGGCCAGGTGCAGGTCGCTGATGTAGCGGATGCGATAGTTCTGGCGATGCCGGAGAATGCGTTTGACGGTGACGGGGCCAAATCCCGGGACGCGCAGCAGCTGCTCGCGTTCGGCGCTGTTGATGCGGACGGGAAAGAACTGCGGATTGCGGGTCGCCCAGACTTCCTTCGGGTCCAGGAAGAGGTCGAGGTTGCCATTTGTCGCCAAGGGGATTTCCGCCGGCTGGAATTGGTATTCGCGGATCAGGAAGTCAGCCTGGTAGAGCCGGTGTTCGCGGGTCAGTCGGTCTTCCGCCGTCAAGGTGAAGGGTTGTTCCCCGGGGATGGACGGATTGCCCAGGCCGCTCTGGTAGGCGGAAAAATAGGCCCTCTGGAAATGGAGGCGGTTGTAGATGCCGTCGAGATAGCGGATGATTTCCGCATCGGTCTCATCCGAGGCGCCGACGATGAACTGGGTGGTGCATTTGACCTTGGCGTGTTCGGCGCCGGGCGCCGTCGCCTCGGCCATGAGCTTGAGCGGCGCGATGATGTCGCGCTGATAGTCTTTGTAGCGCGACAGCTTGGCGAAATGATTCTGGCCCGGGGTTTCGATGTTGAGGGAGACGGCGGAAGCCAGCCGGAGGGCGTGGAAGATGGCGGCCGGGGAGGCGCCGGGGATGATCTTCAAGTGGATGTAGCCCCGGTAGTGGTAGCGGTAGCGGAGGATTTCCGCCGTGTCGATGAGCATCTGCATGGTCCGGTCGGGGGTGCCGGTGATGGCGGAGCTGAGGAAGAGTCCGAGCAGGTGATGCCGCCGGTCGTATTCCAGGAAGGCGCGGGCGACTTCGTCGGGCGTCAAGGCGCAGCGGCGGACCGTGTTGCCGTCATGGCGCAGGGGGCAGTAGCTGCAGTCGCTGGAGCAGAGATTGGAGATCAGCGTCTTGAGCATGATGCCGTAGCCGCCGCTGGCCAGGGGCACGGGATAGAGCCAATGGCCGTCCAGCCCGCGCCGGCGCCGGTCTCGGTCCGAGGTGCCGCAGGCGCAGGCCAGGTCGTATTTGGAGTCGTCGGCCAGGATGCTGAGTTTTTCCAGGATATCCGGCATGGTGGTGCCCATGAATCAAAGCGGCGCGGTCTTCCGGGGGCTGCCTGGCCGGCGCGGGGGGGTGCGGCGCCCTTTTTTCCAAGGGCCGTGGCGTCGCGCCCGGGGGGAGGTTTCCAGAGGCCGCGGTCGTGTCGCCGCCGTGTCTACGGCAGCAGCTCGCGGCCGAGTCCGGCCAGGACGACGAGGGCGATGGCGGTTGCGAGCAGTCCGAGCCAGAGGCGGAACCGCCTGGTCTTGGCATGATGGCGCAGGTGCGGCCGCGGCTGGCGGATGGAGCTGCTGTTCTCCAGCTGGATGGATAAATTGTGCAGGCGTCGGTTGTTGCGCATGGCCTGAACTCGAGCTACTGGATGATGCCGCCGCCCTCGCTGAGGAAGATGCCTTTCAGGCGCATTTTCAGCTCTTGCGGGTTGTCCGAGAAGCGCATGGCGGTTTCTTCGGTGATGTCGCCGTTGTTGACGAGTTTGTAGAGGGAGCCGTTGAAGCTGACCATGTTGTCATCGCCGCCGCCTTCGATGGCCTGGGGGAGCTTGTCGAGCTTGTTGTCGAAGATCAGTTTGCGGACGATGGGGGAGTTGATGAGGATTTCGACGACCGGGACGACGCCTTTGCCGGTGGCGCGGGGGGCGAGTCGCTGGCAGATGACGGCCCGCAGGCATTCGGCCAGGCCTTTGCGCACGGTGTCGCGTTCCTCCAGCGGGTACATGTCCAGGATGCGGGTCAGGCTCTGGGGGGCGTTTTTGGTGTGCAGGGTGGTGATGACCATGTGGCCGGTTTCGGCGGCGGTCAGGGCTGTTTCAAAGGTCGTGCGGTTGCGCATTTCGCCGACCATGATGATGTCGGGGTCAAAGCGCACGACCTTGCCCATTGCCTCCTGGAAGGAAGCGCAGTCCACGCCCACCTCGAGTTGGTTGATAATGCTGCTCTTGTCGGTGAAGTAGTATTCGATGGGGTCCTCGAGCGTTACGATGTGCTCGCGCCGCGTTATGTTCATTTGCTGG
>JAKLHU010000423.1 GCA_022709995.1 Verrucomicrobiota bacterium
GCCGCCCACCCAAGGAGCCTGTAACCTGCAAATTGTCCCAGCGGAGCGCCGGGTTGTACACGGACCGATTACGCTGGGCAAAACAAAAACCGTATCCATCCCACGAAAATTCCCGCCGAACCATTATATTTTATATTTTGGCGGTCATCCGGTGGACCTGATGACCAGCCGCAGACACTGTTGCAGACAGGACTCGCCGAGTGACAACGGATTTGCACATCACGCCGCAGGGAACGCTGCGGGACGCCGACGGCACGTTCCTGGCCGGCAATGGATCCGGCCTGCTGGCGCTGACGCAAAAACCAGTGGCGGCCGATGCCGCCGCCAAACTTTTTTTCCAGAAACTGTTCTGCAAATACATCCAGAAGCTCTCCACGCACGGCGAACCAAGCGGGAAAGACCTGACGGCGATGTTCGCCAGCGAACGGCCAACGGCAGGCGACTTGGACGCCGCCGCGCTGTCGGCCCCGCCGATGTTAGGCGGCGAATACCTCGACGCGGCGCTTCTGAAGCGTCTGCACCTGGATTTCGAGACGGCGTTGCAGCATCACTTCGGTGCCTATGACGGCTCCTTCACCGACTTCATCCGCAGCCTGGCGCCGGCCTGGCGCGACGTCGGCAAAGTCAGTTTTCATTTAGCGGAAAACAAAAGCGACGCCACGGGGACGCATCCTTTTGCGTTTTTGGCGAGCTTCATCCACCGTACGGAAGGCGGTCAGGCCCGGCACCTGCCCTTGGCGACCGCCCTCAAGGCCTACGCCAACGACCCGGACGCCATGTCCGCGGTGCTGGCGCCAATCCAGCGCGCCGCCGAAAAAAGCCCAGTTATCCGCGAACTGCTGGACAACCGCCGCCTTTTCCAGCCCGTCGCCTGGACCAGCCGGGATGCGTATCTGTTTTTGCGGGACATACCGCATTTCGAGGCCGCCAACATCGTCGTCCGGATCGTGAATCTGTGGAAGCAGACCCCGGCGAAAACCAAGGTCTCAGTCAGCCTCGACGTCGCCGCCAAAGGTCTCTTCAATGCCCAGACGCTGCTCAGCTTTTCGGTCAGTGTGACCCTGGACGGCGAGACGCTGACCGACGCGGAGATCCAGGAACTGCTGCAATCCAGCGGCGGCCTGATTCGCATCAAAGGCCAGTGGGTCGAGGCCGAGCCGGAAAAGATCACGGCGCTGCTGGCGGAATGGAAGAACGCCGAGGCGCTGGCGCGGCAATCGGGCCTGTCCTTGGCCGAGGGCCTGCGCCTTTTAGCCGGCGTCAGCCCGAACTCGCGCGCGGCGCCGAACCCCGGCGGGGATGACCTCTGCCAGGTCCGCGCGGTCGGCGAGCTGCGAAACATGCTTTCCGGCTTGAGCCGTCCCGGCGACATCCCGCTGCCCGAATGGCCCGGCGGCCTCGGCGCCATCCTGCGGCCCTATCAGCAGGACGGCGTCAAATTCCTCTGGCAGACGGCTGCGCTCGGCCTGGGGACATGCCTGGCGGACGACATGGGCCTGGGCAAGACGCTGCAAGTCCTGACCCTGCTTCTGCTGTGGAAGCAAGCCGGCCGGCTCCAGCCGCTGCCGGCCCTCCTGGTCGTCCCCGCGACGCTGTTGGACAACTGGCGCCAGGAAAGCGCCAAGTTCACGCCGGACCTGCGCCTGACAACGCTGCATCCCTCGGCGATGACGCGCGAGGAAGCGGCGGCTTTTACCGACGACCCGGGGCGTTTTCTGGCCGGATTTGACCTCGCGCTGACGACTTACGGCATGTTGCCGCGGCTGGCGCAACTGGCGGCGCTGGCCTTTCCCGCCGTCATCGCGGATGAAGCGCAGGCGATCAAGAATCCGACCGCCAAGCAAAGCCGGGCCGTGCGCAATCTGCGCGGCGGCTACCGCCTGGCCATGACCGGCACCCCGATTGAAAACCGACTGACCGATTTATGGAGCATCTTCGATTTCGTCAATCCCGGCCTGCTCGGCAATTTGAAGGCGTTCCTCGATTTCATCAAGGTCCTTGACAACGACTATACACCGTTGCGCAAGCTCACGCAGCCGTTCATCCTGCGCCGCTTGAAGACCGACAAAAACATCATCTCCGACCTGCCGGACAAGACGGAGCTGAAGGTCTACTGCAGCCTCAGCAAACCCCAGGCGGCGCTTTACGCCAAGACCGTCGACGTCATGCAGGAAGCGCTGCGGGAAACCGAGGACGGCCTCCAGCGCCGCGGCGTCGTCCTCGGCTTTCTCATACGTTTCAAGCAGATCTGCAACCATCCGGCCCAATACCTGGGCAATGGCGACTATGCCCCGGATCACGCCGGGAAGTTCCTTCGTCTGGCGGAACTGGTCGAATCGATTGCCGCGCGGCAGGAGCGCCTGCTGGTCTTCACGCAGTTCCGGGAAATGACGGAGCCGCTGCACGATTATCTCAGCCAGTGCTTCGGCTGCCCGGGTCTGATACTGCACGGCGGCACGACCGTCAAGGAGCGGTCGGCGCGGGTGAGGGCGTTCCAGGAGGAGGACGGGCCGCCCTTCTTCGTCCTCTCCCTCAAGGCGGCCGGTGTCGGGCTCAATCTGACCGCCGCCAACCATGTCATCCATTTTGACCGGTGGTGGAACCCGGCCGTCGAGAACCAGGCCAGCGACCGGGCTTTCCGAATCGGCCAGAAACGCAATGTCCTGGTGCATAAATTCATCTGCAAAGGGACGTTGGAAGAGAAAATCGACCAGCTCATCATGTCCAAGCAAGGCCTGGCGGACGAACTGCTCGCCGGCGGGGCCGACAAGATTTTGACGGAGATGAGCAACGACGAACTGTTGAACTTAGTTCAACTTGACCTCAACGCCATCGGAGAACTACAATGAGCTTTCACCGTGACTGGT
>JAKLHU010000424.1 GCA_022709995.1 Verrucomicrobiota bacterium
GGACGGCGCACCCGCTTTCCCTGTCGCCTTCCACTACGGCGCCATGTCCTCCGAAGAGTTCTTTGCCGCCCACGGCCTCAGCCACGCCACCGAGGAGAAATCCGATCATACGCTGCATCGGTTCACCTCCGAAACCGACAGTCTGCGCATGGTCGTCGAGCTCAAGGCCTGGAATGACTTCCCGGCCTGGGAATGGCAGACCACCTTTGCCAACCCGTCCGGCAAAAGAAGCGAACGCCTGCATCGCCTCCATTCGGCGCACCTGGCCTTTACCCCTGCCCGGCCGGACGAATCGCGGCTCCTCCGCCTGCATGGCTCCTTCCACACCGACTCGCATGCCAACTGTGCCGGCGATGTCTTCAAGGACTCCTACACCCCCGTGCGCACGGTTCCGGCCCCTGGCGAGGTAGTTGCCTTCGGCGCCATCGGCGGCCGCCCCTCCGATGTCTGGATGCCGTGTTTCGACATCGAGGCCGGAGCGGAAAACCTTCGGGTCGTCCTCGGCTGGGCCGGCCAGTGGAAGGCGTCGGTCCAGAAAGTCGACCTGGAGTACCGGATTGACGCCGGGATCGAAGACGCCGACCTGGTGCTGGAACCCGGCGAGGTCATTCACGTCGCTTCCGCCGCCCTCCTCTACAACTCCACCGGCGGCAACGACCAGGCCGTCAATCTCTGGCGACGCCTGGCGACGGAAAAAATCATGCTGCCCCTGAACCACGAACCGCCCCCGGCGCCGCTGAGCTACATGAGCTGGGGCGGCCAGGGCGAGAAAATCCACCTGGACCGCATCGCCAACATCCGAAATATCATCGAACACAAACTGCCCATCGATTACTACTGGATCGACGCCGGCTGGTTTGCGCCCGAAAGCCCGAATGAATTCAGCCCGGTGTGGGCCAGCAATGTCGGCGACTGGGAGTTCGATCCGGAATCCTTCCCGCAGGAACTGCGCAACATCGAGGCCGCCGTCCACCAGGGCGGCAAAAAACTCCTGCTCTGGCTGGAGCCGGAGCGCGTCCGGACCGACCGCAAACTGGCCAAGGAACACCCGGAATACCTGATTTTCAACGGCACCGAGAACGCCCTTCTCGACCTCGGCAATCCCGCCGCCTGGCAATGGTGCTTCGACAAGATCGCCGGCATCATCGACCGGAACAAACTCGACTGGTACCGCCAGGACTTCAACTTCCAGCCGCTCGGATACTGGCGGCAGCAAGACCCGCCGGACCGCCAGGGCATCACTGAAATCCGCTATGTCGCCGGCCTCTACCGGCTCTGGCGAGAACTGCGCCGCCAGTTCCCCAATCTCATGATCGACAACTGCGCCTCCGGCGGCCGGCGCCTCGACTTCGAACTCCTGCGCTACAGCCTGCCCCTGTGGTACAGCGACATGCAGTGCGCCCCCGGCTTCGAGCCGGAATACGCCCTGACGCACATCGCGGGCATGGCCCGCTACTGGCCGCGCTTCGGCGGCGGCGTCCAAAACCCCGCCGGCGGCGACACCTACAATTTCCGCGCCGCCATGAGCGCCGCCCTCGGCATCCACTGCTTCTACGGCACCACGGCCCCGGTCAGCGACGACTATCCCTTCGACTGGCTCCGGGACCGCCTCGACGAATACCGGGCCGTGCGCGACTGCTTTGCCGGAGACTATTATTGCCTGAGCGCTCCCACCGGCGCGGGCGACGGCATGTGGACGGTCTTCCAATATGACCGGCCGGAATCCGCCCGCGGCATCGTCCTGGCGTTCCGCGGCTCGCGCAGCCCGGTGGTCGAATGCGCCATCACCCTGCGCGGGCTGGAGGAAGACGCGACCTACCAGGTCGACGATGCGGACCGCACCTTCGCCCCCGTCACCGCCGACGGCAAAGTCCTGCTGGGAACCGGCCTGACCGTCCGCATACCAACTCCCCGCACCGCCCTCCTAATCCACTACCGGAAGCTTTGAGGAATAGCCTGTCAACGGGGTTCGGCCGAACGCCGGATCGCTTCCGGCAACGAAATCACTTCGGCCACCCCGAGCTCGCGGCGAATGCGTTCCGTGAGCGGGACATAGCGGGATGGCGCCTTGGCGGGATCGGGAGTGCCGAGGACTTGAATGCCGTTGGACGTTCCGAGGGCCGCCCGCACCTGATGCGCCAGCTCCAGAATCGTCAGCGCCGCTTCTGAACCGACATTGTAGGGCCGGGCGCTTTCGCCCCGGTCGAGAAGCGCCAGCAGCCAGTCCACCAGGTCGTCCGCGTAAAGATAGGAACGGTACGGGGTCCCGTCGCCGCGGATGATGATGTCGGTTCCCGCCAGGCAGTCTCGGATGAAATTGCCGATGGCGAAGTGGATGTTGCGGTTGAGATACGGCCCGGTGAAGGCGAAGCAGCGGGCGATCACGGTGTGCATGCCGGAGGCGACCAGCATGTGCTCGGCCGCATGTTTGGCAATGCCGTATTCCGTGACCGGATGACAGGGGAACGTTTCCGGGATTTTTTCGAGCTCTGGCGGCGGCGGCCCGTAGACCTCGCCGGAACTGGGGAACAAAATCTTCGCCGCGCCGCACTGCCGGGCGAATTTCAGCACCTGTTCCGTTCCCTTCAGGATGATGTCGCGCTGTTCTCCCGGCGGCAAGGCCTGGATGGGCGTCGCCGCGTGAATGATCAGATCAAAACGGGCTTGCGGCAGGGAAAACGTACGCACATCTCCCGCGACCAGGCGGACATTGGGCAGGCAGGCCAAGTGAGGACACGCTTGCCGGAAAGCGTCCGGATCGCGCGACAAAATGGTGATCGTGGTGTCGGAAAGCGCGCCCCGACGGCATTGGTCTAGTATGCTCTTGCCGAAAAAACCGGTTCCGCCGGTCAG
>JAKLHU010000425.1 GCA_022709995.1 Verrucomicrobiota bacterium
GCCCACCAGCAGACGCGTGCGCAACCGGTACAGCGCCGGGTCATCCGGCCACCAGAGCCGGGCGTCGGCCCAGGGCGCGGCCAGGTTGACGACGGCCTGACCGCCGGCCGCCACGTCCTGACCCTGATCTCCCAGGCCGGCGGCGCCAATATCGCCTACATCGATTTCGCGGCTGCCAAGCCCTGAAAACGACACCAAGACGCTGACTGGCCGGGGGAAACGCACGGTGGCAAGGCCTCCCCTCCCCTCCCCTGGCGTTATCCGCGGCAGGCGGCACGGTAGCCAGCTTCAGGGACGGCGGCCTAGCCCATGTCGCGCTCGGCGGGAGCGTCATCCGCCGATGGCGATTTCCTGCAAGGGCGGCAATTCCAGGCAGTTCAAGCCGGGATATTCAGCCATGAACCTCTCCAGATCGCCGCGCAGGACGATGTCCGACAACGGCCTGGTCTTGAAATCGTCATGGTGCGTGGGGACGAAGGTCTTGAAGGTGATATTGTCCCGAACCAGCTGCGGGAAGCCCTCCCGGTATCGGCTGATGCCGCAGAAGAAAAAATCGGTGGCAATGCCGCGGATGGCAGGGGGATGCAGATTGGCGGAGCCGAGGTTGAGGAGGTCGAGGGCGCCAAAATGGAAATGCAGGGCGAAGACGTCGCCGCTGGGCATGTCGGCGCGCACGGCGACCTTTGCCGGCACGGCGTGCAGAAACGTCTCGGTCCAGTCCGGGGTCGGCTTCATGTGACGTGACTCGATAACATCGACAGTGACCCCGTGGTCCAGCTGGACCGTGTCGCCGGCCCTGACGATGTGGATGTTCGCTGCGGAGATGCCATAGTAGCGCAGGATGAAGGCGGTGGTCTCCGAGCCGTAGACGTGCGCACCGGTGTTGCGCACGATCTCCGGCACATCCGCCAAGTGATCCCAATGCGAATGGCTGACAAAAATGACGTCGGCCTCGGGGATGTACTTTTTGACTAGGGCCGGATCCGAAAGCAAAGGCGAGTCGCCGCGGGTGACGCACGGGTCCAGAAGAATGACCTTGCCGCCAAAGCGGAAGGCAAAGGCATTGATTCCAAGCCATTTCGCGGTCAAGGTGTTTTCCGTCATACGTGCCTCTGTACTGGGAAAGACGTTCTCAAAAAACAAGGGCGCCGGCCGGAAGCCCCCGCGGCGCCTCGGTTCGCCGGGAGCTCAGTTCGGCTTAGCCCGGCCCGGCCCGGCCCGGCATTGATAGACTGGCCGATGGCACGGTCCTGCGGCGCGGCCTTCAGGAAAAAATGCGCAGGCGCTCGGTTATTGACAGGAAGTCTTTCGGCCCGGGTGCGGCCGTTATGCTGCCAAACGGCATCTGGGCAATCAGACGCCAGGACGACGGCAGGTCGAAGGCCTGCTTGACCTCCGCGTCAATCAATTCGCCATAGTGCTGCAGACTGGCGCCCAGGCCGACTTCCGCCAATTGGCACCAGACCGCAAACTGCAGCATGCCATTGGCATGATCGGCCCAGATCGGGAAATTCGCCCGGTAGGACGGATACTCGTCGCCAAGGCTCTTCGTCACCGCCGTGTCGTCAAAAAACAGAACCGTGCCGTGGCCGGCGGCAAAGCTGTCGATCTTTTCCGCCGCGGCCTTGAACTTCGCGGCCGGGACAATCCTGCGCAACGCGTCTTTGACGATGGTCCACAGCTGCTGATGCCGGGCTCCGAACAGAAGCGCGACGCGCTGACTCTGGCAGTTGAAGGCCGACGGCACATGCAGAATTGACGAACTGACCAGCTCGGCAATGACCTCATCGGCGACCGGACTGCTGCCGCCCAACCCATAGACTGACCGGCGTTTTTGAATGGCCGCGGTAAATATTTTTTTACTCATGTTCATTTCCCTTTCCCTTTTCCATATTTTAAATAAACAGAGTGTTGTTACTGTCCTTGGCCATGGCGACGAACGAGGCGACGCCGGCGACTTCATCGACGTCGATCAGTTCTTCGCGGGTCACTCCCATGACGTCCATGGCCATTTCGCAGGCGACGAAGCGCACGCCGAGTTCACGGGCCTGGCGCAGCAGGTCCGGCAACGTGGTGACGTTTTGTTGGGACATGACGTTTTTCATCATCGCGGTGCCCATGCCGCCCATGTTCATCTTCGACAAGGACAACTTGGTGGCGCCTTTAGGAAGCATCATGCCGAACATCCGCCCCAGCAGGGACTTCTTGACTGGCGGAGCGGGGTTCCGGCGCAGAACGCTCAAGCCCCAGAAGGTGAAGAAAATCCCGACTTTGGCGCCGGCGGCGGCCATGCCGCAGGCGATGATCAGGGCCGCCATGGCCTTGTCGAAGTCATTGCTGAACAAGACGATGGCCGCCGCGTGCTGACCGCCCGCCGGTATAGGCGCAGTCGGCCCCGCCGCCGCTTCGAGGTTGGCGCCCTTCTTGGCCAAAATAGCCTCCAGGCCATCCGGCCCCTTCGCCAGATTGACCAGGACATTGCCGGTGGAGGCGATCCATTGCCGCAAATCGGGCTCGAACGAGGACGGCGCCAGCAGCTTCACCCGGTCGCCGCCGCCGAGACGGTCAAACTGCTTCTTGAGCGAAATGACCGGGCCGGGACACGCCAGGGCGCGCACATCCAAAAGAATCTCCTGGCCAGACGCCGCCGGAGCCGCCGGAGCCGCCTGAGCCGCCATTGCCGGAGCCGCCGGAGCCGCCGCGGCAGCCCCCGTGGCCGCCGCGGGGGCGATCTGCGAGCGGTTCTTTTTCTGGACGACGACCGGGTCCGGATGGAATGCCCCCAGGTCGCAAAGCCGCCGGAGAGGTTATGGACGTCGAAGCCGTGCTGGCGCAG